>JAIRLZ010000184.1 GCA_031259035.1 Treponema sp.
TTCCAAAACTTCAGTTTTGGAACAGCCTCATCAATCTAAAGATAAAGAAGATTAAGGAGACAAAATGGCAAATCCAATTTTAGGAAACAACCTGCTCTGTCAGGTTGGCATTCTGGTCCATGACATTGAAAAAACGAGCGGGGAATGGGCCGCGTTCCTGGGCGTCGAGCCGCCGGAAATTCAGATCACCGGCGGTGTGGACGAAGCTCAAACCAAATATCTGGGAAAAAGTTCTGAAGCGCGTTCCAGGCTGGCATTCTTTCATGTAGGGCCGAATGTCGATGTTGAACTTATCGAACCGGACAAGAACCCCGACTCGACATGGCGGCGCGATCTTGACGCTAATGGGGAAGGTTTTCATCATATCGCCTTTTTTGTCAAGGGCATGAAGGAGAAAATTTCGGCTTGCGAAAAACAGGGATTCAAACTGTTGCAAACCGGCGAGTACACCGGCGGCAGATACGCCTATATTGACGCTCAGGACAGTTTGAAACTCGTCCTCGAACTGCTTGAAAACGATTAAACGGCAAATTATCAGGAGGAAAAAATGGGAACAATTACCGGCATCGCGCATACCGCAATAACAACGAAGGATATGGACAAATCCCTTGATTTTTATACGAGGACACTTGGTTTCAAAAAGGCTTTTGAAATTCGCAATCCTGAAACAGGAGGCCCCTGGATAAATTACATTTATATTGGCAATGAACAATTTATAGAACTTTTCTACGGCGGTACAAAAGACAACCCCTGGTCCGAAGAGCTTCGCGGGTTTAACCATCTTTGTTTGCGGGTTGACGATATTCACTCCGCAGTGGAGCGGATACAGAAGGAAGGCGGGGCGATTGCCGACGGACCCAAACAAGGCGGCGACAACAACTGGCAGGCATGGATAAGCGATCCGGACGGCGTCCGCATCGAGTTAATGCAGATCGGTGAAAAATCGCCGCAGCGCAAAGCGATTCAGGAGTACAAGTAAAATCATGTCAATTGGAACAACAAAACTCTGCCACATCGCAATTCTTGTGAAAGATCTTGACAAGGCAATCGCCAACTGGGAACGAATTCTGGGCGTAAAAGCGGGTGGCGCTTTTTATCTGCCCCCGGCATCGGAGGTTCCTTCGTTTACCAATGGCGAGGCGGGAGATTATACTGATTGCCGGCTTGCGACGATTCAGCTTGAAAACTGCGTGATCGAACTGGCGCAGCCCGGAAAAAACCCAAGCCCGTGGAAAGAAAAACTTGACCGTGACGGCGAAGGCGTCCAGCATATCAGCTTTATCGTGCCGGACAGAAAAAAAGCCCAAGGGGAACTTCAGTCTATTGGCGCCCCGAAGCCCTACCATATAGGTTACTGGCCTGGCGGAACCTATTCTTTTACAAACAGCGTCCCGCAGCTTGGCGTTGAGATCAACATCAAAACCAACGACGACAACACGGCGAAAAAAGAGCGCCTGTTAAGCGACAAAAATTTTCACAAACAGAATTTGTAATATGCGTTTAGGAGCCCCTGTTTTTACTGATGAAAAAGACCCCGAAGCCTATGCAGTCGCTCATGTTCAAAAGGGTTACCGCGCGGCGTATTGTCCCGACTGGATCAACGCCGATACGGAACCTGAACTTTGCGAAGCATTCAGGACTTCACTTGAAAAGCGCGATATAGTCCTTGCCGAAGTCGGCATTTGGAAAAATGTTCTCTCCAAAAATCCTGATGAGGCAAAGGCGGCGCTTGAATATTCGATACGCCGCCTGCAAACGGCGGAAGAACTCAACGCCCGTTGCGCTGTAAATATCGTGGGATCGTGGTGCGAAACGAATTGGGACGGGCCGCACGAAAAGCATTATTCGCGGGACTTTTTTGACGCCGCGGTCGAGGCGGCGCGCAAGGTTATAGATGCGGTAAAACCCGTAAAAACAAAAATGACTTTCGAGATTATGCCCTGCCAGTTTCTTGACTGCGCGGCGGAATATATGCGCTTTATACGCGCGGTGGACCGAAAGGCGGCGGGCGTCCATCTTGATCCGGCAAACAGCATCGCAAATCCCCGTCTTCTGTACGATAATGCGGCTTTCTTCCGAAATGAATTTGCTATTTTCGCTGATGCGGTTATGTCAATTCACTTAAAGGACTTGCGCCTTAATCCCGCGAAGTTTACCGTACACTTTGAAGAAGTTGTCATCGGAAAGGGGAATATTGATTATATCAATCTGCTCCGCCTTATAGACAAACTCCCGCCGGACACCCCCGGAATGCTTGAACATCTTGAGACAGAGGCGCTTTACGACGAGGCGGCCGCTTCGATCCGCAGTCTGGCGGACAAGGCGGGCATCAAATTTAAATAGGCCGAATTTCGAGGTTTGAAAGACGGGAACGTGAGAGGACTGACCGTCTCTGGAAGACTGGAACCGCAAGGGGACACAAGCGGAATGCAAGCGGTCCGGGCCTATGCCGGGCGGAACCGGCAAGGATATCTGCCGACGGCGATAGACTCAAGCCGCATAGCCCTGCCGCAAGATGGGGCAGGGCGGGAGTATTGTGGGGCGACCGGACATGAGTTGAGCGCTCCAATGTCCCGTGGATCAATGAAACCGCGAATCACGCGGATAAACACGAATATGATAACGCGGATTGGACGAAGGCGGTACAGGAGCCAGGGCATACTCAGAAGCGGCGGGGTGTATTTGGCTTTCGTTGTTTAGGTTGTTTCAAAACTAACCCGAACTACGTTCGCAAACGCGGTTCGCGTTTTGAAACAGGCTCATTCTTCTATAGAACGTGAGAGGCTTTTTTCCACTTTGCCATCGTTTCTTCTCCTTCTGGCATTATGGCATAGCCGGTGGTTTTTTAAGTCTTAATGAACCTCCCCGCCCCAAGGGGTGGGATATTGAAGATTTCTCCTTGAAAATCTTTGCGTATGCGGGGAACAAATCCCCCACACCCTAGCAGCCTGTTGCGCTTGTAGGTTTTTATGGTTTTTTCGTTGAAAAAAGCCATAAAAACCCCGATAAAGGGGTTGCGAGAAAACTTCGTTTTCTTAGGTTTACGCCCTAAAGGGCGGGGAATTAACCTCTTTTTAAAAAATTAAACCAAGATTCTAAAAGTCTATATAGCGCGCCTACTTTACAAAAACCCCCTTTCTGTATCACTATTACATTGAGGCAGGCATGGAAACAACAACAGTTTTGGATCGCGTTATTGAGGAAAACAATTTCGCGCCGTACATTGCGGAGGACAGGCGTATGCCCGCAAGCGAAGGCTCATTCGTCCCGTTCCCCGCTGGTCTGGACAGCCGGATCGCCGATGCCGTCAGGCGGCGCGGCATAGAGCGGCTGTATACCCATCAGGCGGAAGTGTGGGACGCCGCCCAAACCGGGAACGTCGTCGTGGTGACGCCAACCGCCTCCGGCAAAACCCTGTGTTACAACCTTCCGGTATTGCAGACCCTGCTTGCCGATGACAAAGCGCGCGCCTTGTACCTTTTCCCCACAAAAGCCCTGTCTCAGGATCAGCAGTCCGAGCTGAATGCATTGGTGGAAGGGAACCCTCCAACAATCCAGCCGCTTCCGGTAAAAGTTTCCACCTATGATGGGGACACCCCGGGAAGCCTCCGCATAGTGGCGCGGGATTTGGGGCGGATCATCATTTCCAAGCCCGACATGCTCCACGACGGCATTCTGCCCAATCACCCCAAATGGATAAAATTTTTTTCTCATCTCGCCTACGTCGTCATTGACGAAACCCACACCTACCGGGGCGTGTTCGGCAGTCATGTCGCCAATGTCATCCGGCGGCTTCGGCGCGTCGCCTTGTTTTACGGCTCAAAACCGCGTTTCATCCTCTGTTCGGCGACCATCGCCAACCCCAAAGAACTCGCCGAAGCCCTCATCAACGAGGATGCCGCCCTTGTCGACGGCAATGGGGCGCCTCGTGGAGAAAAGCGGGTCATCCTGTACAACCCGCCGCTTGTTGACGCGGTGCAAGGCATCCGGCGTCCGGTTGCTACGGAAAGCCAGCGCTGGATGCTCGCCTTTCTCCGCGCCAATATAAAAACCATTCTGTTCGCCCATTCACGGGTCAGAACCGAAGTGACGGCTTCGTATGTAAACGACGAGCTTAAAAACATATTCACCGATAACGCCCGGATAAAGGTGGAGGCGTACCGGGGCGGGCTTCTGCCGAATGAGCGGCGCGAGATAGAAAAGGGCTTGCGGAATGGCGGCATCCAAGGGGTAGTGACAACCAACGCGCTGGAACTGGGTATAGACATAGGCGGGCTTGACGCCGCGGTGGTGGCCGGGTTTCCCGGATCGTTCAACTCGTTCTGGCAACAGATCGGCAGAGCCGGGCGCCGGGGACGCGCGTCTGCGGCGGTTTTCGTCGCCTCCGCCTCGCCGCTAGATCAGTTCATCATGGATGATCCGGACTGGTTTTTCAGGAAAACCGTTGAGGAAGCGCGTATAAGCCCGGACAACCCCTACATTTACATGGATCATGTCAAATGCGCGGCTTTTGAGCTTCCGTTTCGGGACGACCGTATTGCACGCGCAGACGGCGCCAGCGGCGCGGGAGACTTTTTCGGAAAAGAGGCGGCGGACGCGCTCTCGTTTCTGGAAGAGGACGGTGTTGTCAGGCATACCGCGGGAAAGTGGCATTGGGCAGACCGCTCCTTTCCGGCGGAAGGCGTGAGCCTGCGTTCCGCCATGACGGAAAACGTGGTCATCATTGACGTGACGGACGGGCGCAACGCGGTCATCGGAGAAATGGACAGACCGAGCGCAAAGGAACTCATCTTCAAGAACGCCGTGTATATTCACCGGGGCAGGCAGTATCTGGTGGAGGATTTGAACATTGAGGAGAAAAAGTGCCTTGTGCGGGAAGCCGCTGTGAACTATTACACGGACGGTTATGTAAAAACCGACATACAAGTCCTCGCGGAGGACGAGCGTCTTGAATACGGCGGCGCGAGCGGCTGTCTCGGCGATGTGCTGGTGCGGACTCAAGCCGCTAAATTCAAGAAGATACGGTTTCACACGCAGGAAAACATCGGGTATGGCGTCATAGACCTGCCGGAAGAGGAGATGCAGACCCGCGCCCTGGCGCTGCTTTTTCCGCCCGAAAGCTCCGGCGGCGCGGCGCTTGCCATCCTTGATGAAGCGGAAGCGGGGTCGGTTCTTTCCGGCGCGGGCAAGCTGATCAAGCAGATAGCGCCGGTGTTCCTGCTCTGCGACAGCCGCGATATTGGCGTCGCGGAGCGGGTGAGCGATCCGCATTTCGATGTTCCCGCGCTCTATGTATACGACAAATATCCGGGCGGCGCCGGACTGTCGGAAGCCTTGTCGCGGCGCGGCGCGGAATTGTTCGCCGCAATCTACGAGGTGGTTGTACGGTGTCCGTGCGCGAAGGGCTGCCCTTCCTGTGTGGGCGCGGGGGAAAACAAGGCGGGCGCCGCGGCGTTTTTGCGGGCGTGCGCCAGCGGGCGGCCCGTCCGCCCCTTGGCCGCAAAATAAGCGGGGCGGGCTTTGCCGCCCCGCGCAAAAAACCACGATTATTGGACTGCTTTCGGAGTTTACAATGTATAAATATTCATTAACATTAGGCTGTTCCAAAACTAACCCGAACCGCAGGTTCGCAAACGCAGGTTCGCGTTTTGGAACTGGCCCACATGAGTATTTATCCCATTTTAAGCGCAAAGCGCAATAAACTCCCGGTCGCCTGCTGTCTATTCACGGATAATGGTTACTCCGCTGTCAAACGCCCCATCCTCGATTTCGGTAACGCTTGAAGGTATGGTGACGCTGGTCAACTGGTTCTCGTAAAACGCCCCCTGCCCGATTTCGGTAACGCTTGAAGGTATGGTTACGCCGGTCAACTCTTTGAGGGCAAACGCCCATTGAAGAATACGGACCACCTTTTTCCCCTGTATGTTTGAAGGGATAACCGGCGTCGGGCTGTTTCCCTTGTACTCCTCGATGTAGGCCAAATCCCCTTCGGTTGCCACCTTAAAATCCTCGGGCGGGTTGGCTTTTTTGCCCTCGCAGGAGTCCGCCTGCGCCGCAGCCAAAAGTACGGCAATGCCGTAACACATTATTTGTTTCTTTTTCATAGCAAACTCCTTTTGTTTGTTCCCGGATTCAACCGGCTGCCACCGCTTCCACCGCCGCCGCCGGCAAACATGATTCCGAATGCCGGAAGCGCCGCGCATATACTCGTTAAAACATTTTTTTTTGCCATTTTTGTCTCCTTATTGTAGCTTAAAATTTCCGTTATGCGTCCGTGTTAAGATTTGGTTTACGGCGCGGACGCCGCTTGGTTGAACATGCGTTAGGAACTGTTCAGAAATAACATGACCGTTTGACCGCGCTTTTGAAGCGAATTCATGGCGCCTTGTTTTGAAGAAATATGCAAGGGCTTTCTTAAAAAATTTGATTCGCAGTGGGGTCTAATACCCCGCCCCTTGGGGCGGTTAGCATTATAGCAACGCCAACAAAAATGGTAGTAGACCCCACAGTTAAATAATTTCCTTACAGAACGAACCTCGTAAATA
>JAIRLZ010000228.1 GCA_031259035.1 Treponema sp.
GGGCAAATATGAAAAATGCTTTACGCGATACCGCTCCTCTTTGCGATTTACTTCAGACCGCGGTTTATGATTATTGGCGTTAGGTGTTTATAAGTAAAATAACTATAATAGGGACTGTGGCAATACTTAAATGGACAACGCCCGATAATTATACATTGCTAGGGCCAAACTTCGCAATGGCGTTGATGTCTTTCTTGTATGCCGTGACGCTCCATGCCGCCGTCATTTTGCCCTGTTCTGTCATTCTGAAAAAGAGAATGTTAGCGTTAAATCTTGAAATATAGCGAACCTTCGGTTCGACCGGAGTTTCCAGAGGTTCCCTATAATGAAAGGGCGCGGCGGACGCCCTAGCAGCCGGTTGCGCTTGTCCAGCCGCTCTTTTCCGCCGCTTTCCGCCTGCTAATCGTTGCCACCCCGGCGGAAATTTGACGCCTGACACCAATTTGGCGCATGGCGCTCCGGCGCTTGCGGACGGCTTTTTCGTCCGTTTCATGTTCCTTGATAAAAAATGCCGAACAATCGGTGTCAGGCGCCTTTTTTCCTGACATCGCAACGCGGCCTTCGCTATACAAATGCCCCGCTCATCCTTGCCGTATTCTCCGTAATATCGCCGCCTTCTATGGAAACCGGATTGTCACTGGAGGCTGTTCCAAAACGCGCCTTATGGCGTCAGTTTTGGAACAGCCTCACTGTATACAAATATCCCGCCGCCCCCAAGCTGTCTTCGGTTAGAGCCGTATTGTTACGGATGCCGCCTCGCTTCATGGTAAACGCGCTCCCACATATCCTTGTCAGCGGCTGCCGTTTTTTCCCTTGCATCTAATGAAGATTGCAGGAAATTATTTCGGATACCTTACCGGCAAACTATATCTTGATTTTTTTTGCAAATGGCGCTATATTTTAACGCTATATGCAAAACAGACGGCGTTGGACGGCGTTTAGTTGCGCATAATACAATTTGAGCATAGAAATTTGAGGAGAGTTATGTTATGAGCATCGACATCTGTAAGATGCGGAACATCGGAATCAGCGCGCACATTGACTCAGGAAAGACGACGCTTTCTGAACGTATTTTGTTCTACAGTAATAAAATTCATATCATCCGCGAGGTGCGGGGCAAAGACGGAGTGGGCGCGACCATGGATTCCATGGACATTGAACGGGAGCGTGGCATCACCATTCAGAGCGCCGCGACTCAGGTGGAATGGAAAGAACATACCATCAATTTGATCGATACGCCCGGACACGTTGACTTTACCATTGAAGTCGAGCGTTCTTTGCGCGTTTTGGACGGCGCCATCCTCGTGCTGTGCGCGGTGGGTGGCGTTCAATCCCAATCCATCACGGTGGACAGGCAGCTCAAGCGCTACCATGTCCCGCGCATCGCCTTTGTGAATAAATGCGATCGCGCGGGCGCGAACCCGTTCAAGGTGAAAAATCAATTGCGGGAAAAACTGGGGCTCAACGCGATTATGATCCAAATCCCCATCGGGCTTGAGGACAAACTCGATGGCGTGGTCGACCTTATAACCCAAAAAGCCCTGTACTTTGACGGCGACAGAGGCGAGATCGTGCGGATCGCCGAAATTCCGGCGCATCTCAAGGCGGACGTCGAGAAGTACCGCGAGGAAATGCTTGACGTGGTGTCCATGTTTGACGATTCGCTTATGGAACTGCTGATGGATGGCGGCGCTATACCGGAAGACGCAATCCGCGCGGCCATTCGCAAGGGAACGCTGGCGGAGAAGCTGGTGCCGGTGATGATCGGCTCCGCGTACAAAAACAAGGGCGTCCAGCCTCTGCTTGACGGCGTTACGTATTACCTGCCGAATCCCACGGAAGTGAAGAACTACGCGCTTGACATCGGCGACAACGAAAAACAGGTGGAATTGGCGGCGGACGCAAAAAAACCTACGGTCGCGCTTGGATTCAAACTGGAAGACGGCAAATACGGGCAGCTTACCTATGTACGCATCTACCAAGGCGAACTCAAGAAGGGCGATGAGCTTATGAACACCCGCACGCGCAAACGCTTCAAAGTGGGACGGCTGGTGCGTATGCACGCCAATATAATGGAAGACATCAACGAAGGCGTTCCGGGCGACATCGTAGCGCTTTTCGGCATTGAGTGCGCGTCCGGCGATACGTTTTGCGGCGGCGGACTCAATTACGCCATGTCTTCAATGTACGTGCCGGAACCCGTCATTTCCCTGGCCATTGCTCCCAAAGACAAGAAATCGGCGGATCAAATGGCGAAGGCGCTCAACCGGTTCACAAAAGAAGACCCCACGTTTCAAACGTTTGTAGACCCCGAATCGAATCAGACCATCATCAAGGGCATGGGCGAGCTTCATCTTGACGTATACATCACCCGTATGCGGCGTGAGTATAGTTGCGATGTTGAAACCGGTATGCCGCAGGTCGCGTACCGTGAAACCATCACGGCGCGGGCGGAATTCAACTACACGCACAAGAAACAAACCGGCGGTTCGGGGCAATACGGCCGCGTCGCCGGCTACATGGAACCCTGTGAAACCGGCTACGAATTTGTGGACAACATCAAGGGCGGCGCGATTCCCACAGAATACATTCCAAGCTGCGACAAAGGGTTCCGTCAGGCGATACAGAAAGGCTCGCTCATCGGCTTCCCCATCGTCAACATGCGCTGTCTCATCAATGACGGTCAATCCCACCCGGTGGACTCCTCGGACATCGCGTTCCAATTGGCGGCAATCGGAGCTTTCCGGGAGGCGTATGCCAAGGCGAAGCCGTGCATCCTCGAACCGATCATGCGGATCGCTGTTGAAGGGCCCACGGAATTTCAGGGAAATATTTTCGCCTCAATCAATCAAAGACGTGGTATAATAGTTTCGTCTACCGAGGATGGAATAAATTCCCGCGTTGAAGCCGAAGTGCCGTTGAGTGAAATGTTCGGTTACTCGCCAACATTGCGGGGCATGACCCAAGGCAAGGCGGAATTCTCTATGGAATTTGAGAAATACGGGAAGGTTCCGGCAAGTATTTCTGATGCGCTCATCAAGGAATACGAAGAAAAGCGGAAGAAGGAGCAGAAATGACTATAGAAGATTTAATACGGCGCAGCCCCATACGGATTTTTGAACAATTCATTCATGGGGGGCTGAAGGGCGGGGAAACCGGCGTCATCGCGGCGCCGAACGGCATTGGCAAAACTTCCGTTTTGGTTCAGATCGCCTTATATAAACTGTTGCAATCGCATAAAGTCATACACGTATCGTTTGTCAGGCATGTGGACCATGTTCTTTCTTGGTACGAAGATATTTTTGACGAATTTACCAAGAAAAAAAGCCTTGACCACGCAAATGAAGTGAAAAACAGCCTCGTGAGAAACAGGGTGTTGATGAACTTCAATCAAGAAGGCATGACACGCGAGCAGATATTGAAGAGCTTGCGCTCCCTGATCGTTGAAGGCGGCTTCAAAGCCGAAGCCCTCATCATAGACGGGCTTGACTTCTCGCTTACGGACGCCGGCTTTTTCAGGGCGGTCAAACAATTCGGAACAGAGATCGGCCTTTCCGTGTGGTACAGTTGCTCGGCGCCTGAAGGCGCGTATGACAACCGGAAAATCCCGCTTGTGATCAAGGATTATGTTGACGCTCTTGATGTCGTTATTACGCTTGAGCAAAAATTTTCTCACATAGAGCTTTCCGTATCCAAAGATAGAAATGTATACACCCCATCTTCCGCGCCATTGAAGCTCGATCCCAAAACCCTGTTGGTGTTGGAAGTGGAGTGATGAAATTTTTCAGGCGCAGGCGATGTCGCCTGCCGCAACGCAACTCTGATTTTTCAAGCGGACGAACGTTATGCGCCGGATGCGTCACTGGCGGCGCCTCCGGCGAGGCGCCGCCAAATTTTGTTTTAACGAAGCTGGGCGTACGCACGGCAGTTGCGGCAACCCCACTATCTAGTGTCTGTCCACAAAGTCGGTTACTTTGTGGACAGACCTTGCATTTTCGCATCCTTTAGGCTGCGAAAATGCGAATTTCAAGGAAGTCTGTCTATAATGTGTCTACATTATAGACAGACACTATCTAAAACGAACCCTTGAAAAAGCGGCGCGTCACTTGGACTCCGGATCAATCCAGCTTTCTTCCAAACCAGCCACGTCAATAACCTTGATGAGCTTCAGCCAGTAACTCGCTTCATTAAAAGTTGTATAGGGACCAGTGCGGACGCGGAATACATTACTTCCTTTCACAACCGCCGATACAATTCTTGAATCAACACCCTTTTCCTTAAGGATTTTTTGGGCGTTCTCGGCGTGCGGTCTTGCGCCAAAAGCGCCTGTTTGTATCCAATAGTTATATGCGCTGGAGGAAGCGGGCGGCTTGGTGGTTGCCGCAGGTTTTGCCGTGGACTTTGCCGCCGGTTTTGCCGCCGGCTGCGCGGAGCTCGCCGTTTGTTTCGGCTGTGTAGTTTGGGATGCGCCGCCGCTTTGCCCACGCCGCGGCGCATTGGGAGCCGAGGAAGACGCGGACGGCGCCGGTCTCTGGAGCGCATCAGGCGTTTGAGCGGCGGGCGCCGCGGGTATGACAGTGATCGTGAGCGTTTCCCCCTCACCAGACGCCGGTTTGCTTTCGGGAACCGCGCCGCCGCCGCCGGACGTATCATAATTATTGATAATAACATTTTGCGCGCCGGAAGACGCGGCAGGCGGCGCGGCCAGCGGCGCAACCGGCGGATTAACAATCGCATCCCGTACATCCATAGAGGCGGGACGATCCGCAGGCGGCTCTTCCGGCTTGGGAACGCCGGAAACCGCGGGCGGGATTGCGGTCAGCGCTTCATCTTTAGATGAAAGAAGTGATAGAGGAAGCGCTATCGCAATGAATAAAAAAAGTCCAATGATCACCGATATAAACACTATTTTTTTCTTTTCCATCTCACTATCCTTTACAATCTGTCTTTTGCAAAAGCCGAATCACGCGATCCAATTGCTTTCGAACATTTCTTCCCGCAGTGTTGTTGATATTGTATATATTAACTTTTCTATTATCGGCATTTTTTTGCAAATAGTGAGATGAAAAACCGCGCTGGCGGAGGAAGCGTTTTATAACCTCGATCCACGGCAGCCGATCCCGTTTTCTGGCGCGGATGAGTCGCGTTGCAAATCCCGCCTTGACAATGACGATGGCGTCGAGACGGTCAAACGCGATTGATCTGTGGAGCAAGGCCGCGTTGACGACGCAGGTTTTCCCACCCTGCGCGGCTATCCATTCACTGGTGAGCGCGTTTGCCGTGGGGTGGACAATAGCTTCAAGCGCCGCCAGTTCGCGCGGACTCCCAAAGACTTTTTCGCCCAGCAGCCTCCGGTCTATTTCCCCGCTTTCCTTTTCCAGTACGCCGGCGCCGAAACGCGCGATTATCGCGCCCCGTTCCCGGCGAATGGCCTCGTGTCCCAGCTTGTCAACGTCAAGCGCGGGAAACCCCCGTTCTTCAAGCAAGGAGGCGATGAAATTTTTCCCCGAACAATACAATCCGGTTAAACCGATAAGCATGACGCTTAATGAAAATCTCCCCAGCGTTTGCCGATCTCCACGCTGACCCTCATCGGCACTCTCAGCGAGATCGTGTTTTCCATGCGTTCCCGTACAAGCGCCGCGGCTTCTTCCGCGTCATCTTCAGGCGCTTCCAGAATGAGTTCATCATGTACCTGCAACAGGAGTTTGGCGTTGCTGTGGCTCGCGGCAAGAGCTTTGTCAACGTTCAGCATGGCGGTTTTCACTATGTCCGCAGCGGAGCCTTGGATCGGGGTGTTCACCGCGATCCGTTCAGCCGCGGCTTTTTCGGTCTTGTTCGTCGAGTTGATCGCCGGTATGAACCGTCTTCTGCCCAAAAGGGTCGAGGCGAAACCGGTCTCTTCGCACTGCTTGACGAGGCGTCCAATGAGGTTGTTGATGCCGGAATAGGTTCTAAAATAGGCTTCAATGAACGCCGCAGCCTCATGGCGGCTTATGCCAAGCTCATTGCTGAGCCTGAACGCGCTCATGCCGTACATCACCCCGAAGTTGATGATCTTGGCGATGCGGCGCTGTTCCGGCAGGACGGCCTCCTCGTCAACGCCGAAGATGAGGCTTGCGGTACGCGCATGAACGTCTTTGCCGTCACGGAACGCCGAGACGAGGGCGGGGTCTTCGGACAGGTGCGCCAGCACCACGAGTTCGATTTGGCTGTAATCCGCTGAAATGAGGAGATGCCCATCTTTTGCGATAAAGGCTTCCCGTATGCGGCGGCCCTCTTCGTCCCGGATCGGTATGTTCTGAAGATTGGGGTCCTTGCTCGAAAGCCGCCCGGTTACGGTGCCGGTCTGAAGAAAGCTGGTGTGTACGCGGCCTTCCGCGTCGGCTTGGGAACCAAGCGAGTCAACATAGGTGGACTTGAGCCTTGAGAGGGTGCGGTGCCTTAACACCATAGCCGGCGCCGGATCGACGCGCGCCAGATCCTCCAGAACCGCCATATCCGTGGAATAGCCGGTCTTGGTTTTCTTGCCGGGTTTCAGCCCCCGTTCCTCAAAAAGCACTTTTTGAAGCTGTAGCGTGGAAAAAATATTAAAATCATGCCCAACCAGCGTGAAAATGCGGGACTCCAAGTCTTCGAGCGCATCAGTCAATTCGTCTCCATAATCCGCAAGCGCCTGCTTTTCAATCATAATGCCCTCGCCTTCCATTTCCGCCAGAATCGGAAGCAGGGGCATTTCGAGGTTCTGAAAAAGCGGGAGCAACTCGGCGCTCCGCAGTTTTTTTTCAAGAAGCGTCTTCAAACGGAAGCAGAGATCCGCGTCCTCCGCCGAATAGCGGGTCGCAAGCTCAAGCGGAACGGACGCGAACGTCTCGTCTTTCGGCACAATGTCTTTGTACAGAATAGGCGTATAGTTAAAATAGTAGCCCGCAAGTGAATCGAGGGAGAAGCCGGCGCGATCTGGTTCGTTGAGCCACGCCGCGATCATGGTGTCCCAAATTTTGCATTGCCAGCGATCAATCCCCCAGCACCGCGACACCTCGTAATCGTATTTTGCGTTATGAGCGATAATGGTCATGCCGGGATCTTCAAACAGGGGTTTTATGGCGGAACGCGCCAGTTCCGGATCAATAAAAGGACTGCCCATACCGTGTGAAGCGACCGGTACGTACACAGCCTCTTTGAACGCGAAAGAGAAGGAAAAGCCCACCGGAGCGGCGTTCCATGCGTCAAGGGAATCAGTTTCAAAATCAAACGCCATGAGCGACTGGTTATGCGCCTCGTCAAGCAGGTTTCGCAATTCCCCAATGTCCAGTACGGTATGGTACGATCCTTCGCCCAGCAAGCCTTCATTGGAGGCGTCCAACGGCGCGTTCAGCGCCGCCGCATTTTGCGGCGCGGTGTTGGCGCCTTTTTCTTGGGAGGAATTGGAAGAAATGGCGACAGCATCGTACATCTCCGCAGTTTCACGGCAGTTTTCACGAATGAGAATGGCGGCGCCCGCGCTCTTGCGTATGTTTTCTATAGAAAGCTCTTCAATCGTGGAGACGGGAAGCGGCACATCGTCTTTCAGCGCGACAAGCGTTCTTGAAAACCACGCGCTTTCCTTTCCTTCCGCAAGTTTCTTGCCGGTCGCGCCCTCAATGCCAGCGATGTTGTCGAAAATCTCCTCAAGCGATCCGTAACGCGCCATGAGCTTGACCGCGCCTTTTTCGCCTATGCCCTTCACGCCAGGCACATTGTCCGAAGAGTCGCCCATGAGGGACAACAAGTCGAGCATTTTTGCCGGAGGTACGCCCCATTCGGCTTTCACCTCGCAGGCGCCGATCAAATCCCAGATTTCACCGGCTGTTTTTGACGGCCGCAGTTCATATACGCCGTCTCCCACGAGTTGCAACAGATCCTTGTCGCTGGAAAGTATATAACACTGGCGCTGTTCAGCGCGGCATTTCTTCACCAACGTCGCAATGACGTCATCGGCTTCAAAACCATCCGCCCGCAGTATAGGGATGTTGAGGACGGTTAAAAATTCTTCCACCAGCGGCATTTGCGCATGAAGATCTTCGGGCGTTTTCTGCCTGTTCGCCTTGTATTCAGCGTACAGTTCGTGCCTGAACGTTTTGCCTTTCGGATCGAACACAGCGGCAAGCAGTCGCGGTTTTTGCGCGGTTTCAAGCGGCTTTCCCCCTTCGTCGACCGCCGGAGCGCCATTATTCAAAAGGCTGGCGAGGGTACGGGCAAAGCCGAACAGGACGGAGACGTTTTTATCCGCGGTGTTTCTCAAAGGGCGTTTCAAAAAGGCGAAATAAGAACGGTAGATAAGGGCGTATGAATCAATAAGATAAAGAGGGAGCATACATAATAACTATAAACGGGAGGGCGGGAATTGTCAAGAAGCCGTGCGGCTCCAGAACCGCGCGGCTCCGTAGATCCATCCGCCATTCGCGCTGTTTATAGATTTCTCACGGATGGGCGTATGCGACGCCTGTTCGTGGAACAGTTCATCGCCGGCCCTAGATGCTGTATTCATCCTTGTCAACGGCTTTATAAGCGTCAACAAGGTCCTGCAAGCTGATTGTGTCAATGCACTTGTTTATTTCCGTGTACAACTCGCTCCATGTATGCCGTGAAAGACATGCTTTCTGCATGGGACATATTTTTGAATGAACGCAGTCAACCGGCTCCATGGAGCTTTCCACCGTGCGAAGCACTTCGCCTACCGTTATTTTGTCAACCGCCTTGCCCGGAAAGTAACCGCCCTGTGACCCGCGGACGCCGCGTACAATCCCCGCTTTGCGCAAAGGAATGAAAAGTTGCTCCAAATAGCCGTCAGACATGCCGGTGTTTTCCGCAATAGATCTGGTGCTCGCGTACGTTCCTTCTGGAAGCAACGCCATATAAAGCAAAGCTTCAAGTGAATAACGCCCTTTTGTTGAAATTCTCATACAATACCCTCTTTTATTTATAAAAATAATACGTTATAATAGTAAAGAAAGCAAGTGGAAAAAGTCCGGCTTGCCGAAGCGCGCCGGACTTTTTCCATAGAGCTTTCCCAAAAACTGCCAAAGCGGCCCCTTTATCGGGGTTTTTATGGCTTTTCAACGAAAAAACCATGAAAACCTACAAGCGCAACAGGCCGCTAGGGCGCGTTTTGGGAAAGCCTCCATAAAAACGGGCTTTTGTGGAAAGCTCAGGAGTATGTCGATATGAATGAAGAAACGGCGACTGGATTTTCCGCCCTCCAGGAAACGCTTGCAACGCATTTCAAATGGTTCCACAGCCACCCTGAACTCGGAGACCATGAATGGGAAACGACCGCCCGTATACGGGGTATTCTTATGGATGCCGGCGTGGAAATCCTTGACACGGGTCTTAAAACCGGACTGATTGCGCGTATCGGCGGCGGCGGAACCGTTGTCGCTCTGCGTTGCGACATTGACGCCCTGCCCATCGCCGAAGCGACCGGTCTTGACTACGCCTCGAAGAACGGCTGTATGCACGCTTGCGGGCATGATTTTCACCTGACAAGTATGCTCGGCGCGGCCATGCTCCTGAAACAGCGGGAGAGCCGTCTTATGGGCGCCGTAAAACTCATCTTTCAGCCTGCCGAAGAAACGGTGAACGGCGCGATTTCGGCGCTGGCTTCCGGCGCCCTTGACGATGTGGCGGAGATATATGGATTGCACACTACGCCCGATATGCCCGTATCCATGATCGGAGTGAGTCCGGGCGCGGTATACGCCGCCGTGGGATCTTTCACCGTCCGTATACAGGGGAAGGGCGGACACGCAGCCCATCCGCACGAGTGCCGCGACCCAATAGTCGCGTTCAGCCAGGTTGTAAGCGCGGCTCAAACCATTGTAAGCCGGCAGACGAGCCCCTTTGACACTGCGGTACTGAGCTTCACCCATGTCGAAGCGGGAAATACGTGGAACATCATACCGGAAGAAGCCTTCGCGGAAGGTACGATCCGCGCATCCGGCGAAGAGCGGTTCAACGCCATAATGGAGCGGCTTGACCGCATTTGCAGAGGCGTTCAAGAAACCTGCGGCGTACAGATCGATTTTCACTGCGAACTCAACGCGCCCGCCGTAAACAACGACCGTGAATTGGCGGAATTTGTGAAGCGAACGGCTCAGGAACTGGGTTTTAAGACGGGTCCAAGCAGTCTGACTATGGGAGGAGAGGACTTCGCTTTCTACCAGAAGCGCATTCGCGGGGTATTCTGGAACATAGGCGTCGCCAGCCCCGAACCAGCGCACAACCCGCGTTTTATCGCAAATCCGGCGGCATTGAGTACGGCGTCCGTACTTTTGGCCGCCATTGCGGAAAAATCTCTGGAAAGGTTGTCATCCGTTGAATAGCAAACGCGCAAAACTTTGCGGCATACCGGTACTTTTTGAAAATGACGAATGTATGGCGCTCGACAAACCCGCGGGGCTTGCGGTGCAGGGCGGGGCGGGAGTCGGAGTCTCGCTGGACTCCATTCTGGAAGCGGAATTTCCGCAACGCCCCCTGTTGGTTCACCGGCTTGACAAAGACACATCCGGCGTCATCCTTGTCGCGAAAACCCGCGAAGCCGCGTCCTTTTTCGGCGGGCTTTTTTCCGCCGAAAATCGCGGCATTGCCGGCGGCGTCATCAAGCGCTATCTTGCGCTGTGCAAAGGAACGCCTACGCCGGAGGCGGGCGGCGTCACGTTCGATCTTGAGGTAAAAGGCGTGTGGAAAACCGCGGAAACGCGATACAAAAAAATCAACGAACGACGCATTGCCCTTGAGGACAGCGACGAACTATTCTCGTTGCTGGAGATTGAGCTTGGTACGGGGCGTATGCATCAAATCAGGCGGCACCTCGCCAGCATCGGCAACCCCATAGCCGGCGATGACAAGTACGGTGATTTTAAGCTAAACAAGCGGCTCCGCAAACATTTCGGCGTCAAACGCCTGCTTTTGCACGCTTCACGATTGATCATTCCAACTGCGGCGCTCTCAAAGCGCTCAGGCGGCCGCGCCGTTTTTGAGATCGATGTTTCAAGTCCGCTCCCCGATTATTTCGATTTCTTCTGAGCGCCGGTATCCGACTTGGCGACGACGGCCGAGTTCAGTATGGTGATGAAGCTATTTTTTTCAATAAGGTCGATGAGGCGGGCTTCGGTAAAACGTTTGGCTTCATCACTGAATGTCCCCATCGTTAAACAAATGCCCTTGCCCGCCTTGACTTCCTTGAGATGGGCATGAAAATCCCGCACGACAAGCTCCCCCACGGTCCCCTGGCTTCTGACGAACCTGAATGCAACTACGTCTGACCATTTTGGAGCGTCAATTTCCGCGCTTATATCCACCCAGTCGTTCTTTATTACGGTGATGTTGGTGATCTTCACTCTCGCCCGCGGATAATAGCTCATTACGCTTTTTCTGCAAAGAGTGATAAAATCCGCCTGACTTCCCATAAGGAAGATCTGGAGATTTTTATTCGAATTCAATTCCTGATACTGGCTTATCAACGAGGGTACGTCTTTGTATCCCGGATTAACCGCCTGTATTTGCTTGAGCAGAGGCAACGCCCTCTCAATATCATTCCGTTTTATGTAGGTCGTGGCTAATCTATACTGCAAGTCTAAAAGCGCATCAGGTTTGATATTATCGTGTTTCAAGCCGATTTCAAAATTTTCTATCGCCTTCTCGTAATTATGCGCGTTTAAGTAGATAGCGCCGCAGTTCGAACATGCGTTTACGCCCATAGCCGGATCGGAACGCAGGTGCGTGAAAATTTTTAACGCCTGCTCAACCTGATTAGCCTCAAAGTAGCATTCGCCTAACACAAAAAGAGATTCCTTGTCGTCCGGCGCAATGCTTATCGCCTGGCGAATAAATGTCATGGCCTCCTTGTGCCTGTTCAGTTTGAAAAAAGCATGACCGAGGCAACGCAGAGTCGGGGCGTCTTCGGGATTAATGACGCGAGCGCTCTGAAGCAATTGCACCGCCTTTTCGTAATTTTTTTTCTGAAATTCAATAGAACCAAGGTTAAAATTGACGTCAAAATCGTTTTGTCTCAGAGAACGGGCGACCGTAAGCCCTTTATATGCGTCGTCAATAAAGCCAAGTTTGAGAGCGCAGATACCGTAATGGCAATATACTGTAAATTCATCTTTGCTGCCGCCAACCTCGGTAAGCGTTGTATATGTCTTATACGCTTCTTCCCAATTATTCTGTGTGTAAAAGTAGTCCGCCACCGTAAAAAGGGCGGCCGCATCTTTGGGATTCTGGGCGAGTTTTTTATTCGCTTCCTTTAATTTAGCGTTATTGATGCCAGTGGAATTTCCGACTCCTTTTTTATTAAAAATGCGTCCCGCGAATATGATACAAACGGTCGCTATAAGTATAAAAACAAGCGCTATAATAAGAATAAAAGTCATATTCATTCTATCGGCAGAAATTTGAGATAGATACAGCGTTTTTTCTATATATGGACCACTTTGAACGCCCGCCGAAACGCCTCGTTTAAAAATGTTCCAAAGCTTTGGAGGCGGACCTGGGTTTGATCTTTTGGGTTGGCGTGAAAGTTAAGCGATGGAGCCGGATGCCGCGTATAGACGGCGTATTCATGAACGGCGGCGCCTTTTTTTGTTCCACCACATGTTTAACCCCATTGGGACGCCTTCCTGTGAGCGCCCTCATTATAATTTGGGCGCCATTTTCATGGTGAGGCATACCCTTTTGCGGGTAAGATTTTTTATGAGCCAATGCGACATATTTACAAAAAGAGTTTCTATGTATATAATGATTGTTGAGGCTTTCCCAAGACTAACCCGAACATAGTTCGCGACATTTGGTTCGCGGAACGCATCCCGCGTTTTGGAAAAGCTCCGCTGACAGTTGTGTTTTTGAAAAAAGGAGAGCGTTTATGCGTTTAATAACCAGATCCGACTTTGACGGATTAGTCTGTGGAACCCTGCTCCAATCGCTGGGTTTAATTGACGAGTGGAAATTTGTACACCCCAAGGATATACAAGATGGTCTCGTTGCCGCCACCGACAACGACATTATAGCGAATGTCCCCTACATCAAGGGATGCAAGCTCTGGTTCGATCATCACTCAAGTGAAACGGAACGGCTTGGACAAAAGACTTTCTTTGAAGGGGTCTCAAAGAAAGCGCCGAGTTGCGCAAGGGTCATTTATGACTATTACGGCGGAGATGAAACATTAAAACAATTCAGAGAAATGCTTGAATACGCCGATAAAATGGATTCAGGCGATCTAACCAAAGACGAAATACTGCATCCGAAAGGCTGGGTGTTGCTTGGATTTATTGTGGATCCGCGCACCGGTTTAGGCAGAATCAGGAATTTCACCATCAGCAACTTCGATCTTATGAAAAAACTCGCATTTGAGGCGGCTTTCGCCAAGCCGGTGACGGAAATACTCGCCCTGCCCGATGTTAAAGAACGGCTCGATGTGTATTTTGAACAGAGCGAACTCTTTATTGAAACGGTAAAAAAATATGCCAGAACTGAAGGAAACGCGATCATAGCCGATTTCCGAAACGTTGAAAACATTCCGGCTGGCAACCGGTTCCTCCTCTACACGCTGTTTCCGGAGCAGAATATCTCCATCTGGACCGTTGACGGCAAACAAAAACTGAACAGCGTGATCACGGTAGGTTACAGCGTCCTCAACAAGACGGCGACTGTTGACATCGGCAGCCTTATGCTCAAGTACGGCGGCGGCGGACATGTTCAAGTGGGAGCTTGCCAAGTTCCCAGCGAGGACACTGACAGAGTTATAGCGGAAATCATCGCCGCGGTACGGTGAACCATCCCAGCTTCAAAGCGAAGCGTCCCAAAAGCGGCGCCTCCAGGCGGGCGCCTTGCGGACGTTGCAACAGGCTTCACTCCGCGCCGCCACCCTCAAGCGCGAAATGGAGGACTCCCACAACCTGCGCGTTATAGCGGAACGGTACGGCTATGCTGGTTGCGTCGCTAAGGAAATGCGCGTCATTTTTACTCAAACTTCTTTGCAACCATTAAGATTGTGTTGTGTCTAATGCCTTGAAGGAGTTGCAACATGTCTAAAAAAGAAATAATACGAACGCCGTGGCGGGTTCTGGAAGAATATAGAGGGAAATTTTATACGGGGCAGTGGCCCACCCTGCCCGAAATGTTCAGAATCACGGTGTCCCGCTATGGGGATCGTCCGTGTTTCACCATTTACGAGCCAGACCGGATCAGCCTGACCTACAAGGAAGCGCTTGAAAAGATTGAGGCGACAGCCCGCTATCTTCACAACAAAGGCATCCGAAAAGGCGATATGGTTGCGGTTACCGGAAAGAACGCCCCCGAATGGACGGTCGCTTATTTAGGCGCGCTGTTTGCGGGCGCAACGGTCGTTCCCATTGATTACCAGCTTAAAAACGAAGAGATCGATCTCTTGCTTAAAACCTCACGGGCAAAAATTCTCTTTGTGGATGAGGAAAAGTACAAACGCTACGCGGAAAACGCGGAATATCGGGGACTGTTACACGAGGTTATTTCCCTGTACAAAGGCTCCGGCGTGTACATTTACACCCTTGACGGACCTGCGGCGGACATAGAGGGCGCTTCCGAGCATGACCTTGCGGCGATTCTTTTTACGTCCGGCACAACAGGCAACCCGAAAGGCGTTATGCTTACCCACCAGAACCTCGTTTCTGACTGTTATCTTGCCCAAGGACACCTTGACTTGTATCCTGAAGATGTGTTTTACGCATTATTGCCCATTCACCATGCCTACACCATGCTCGCCGTATTCATTGAGTCCATGTCCTGCGGCGCGGAACTGGTGTTCGGCAAGAAAATGGTGACGCAGGTTATCTTGAAAGATTTAAAACAAGCGAAGGTTACCATGCTTCTGGGTGTGCCGATGCTGTTTAACAAGGTGCTTGCCGGCATTGTCCGGGGCTTAAAGGCGAAGGGTCCGATTGTATACGGGGCTGTCACTATGCTTATGGGCGTTTCCGGGTTCATTAAAAAAATTTTCGGCGTAAATCCGGGCAAGAAAATGTTCCGCGCCGTGCTTGACAAGGCGAGTCTCACCACATTGCGCATCTGTATCTGCGGGGGCGGACCCCTTGCGCCGAGCGTATTTAAAAAGTACAACGAATTGGGTATTGACTTTATACAAGGCTATGGACTTACCGAGACTTCGCCCATCATCAATCTGAAT
Organism: Treponema sp.; assembly: GCA_031259035.1. GTDB lineage: Bacteria > Spirochaetota > Spirochaetia > Treponematales > Breznakiellaceae > JAIRKH01. Next base: position 15,203 of record JAIRLZ010000228.1, read on the forward strand.
CCGAAAGAACACTACAAGGAAACCAGCGTCGGCAAAATAGTTCCCCAAGTTGATATGAAGATACTGAATCCTGACGAACGCGGCGTGGGCGAAATCATAGTGAAAGGGCCAATGGTTATGAAGGGATATTTTGAGATGCCTGAAGAAACCAAGGACACGTTCACCGGGGACGGCTATCTTAAAACCGGCGATCTGGGCTATCTTGATGATGAAAACTACCTGTACCTCACCGGACGCGCAAAGAATTTAATCGTAACAGGAGGCGGAAAGAACGTGTATCCCGAAGAAATTGAGAACGAATTTCAGCTTTTTGAAGAGATCGAACAGATACTCGTGCGTGGGTTTGAGCTTAACAAAAAGATGAAAACCGAAGGGATAGAGGCGCTTGTGTACCCAAGCCCGGATGTATTCAAAGAGACGCCAAAGGAACAGATAAAAGCGCGGATTGACGCGATCATTTCCGAAGTGAATCAGCGGCTGTTGCCATACCAAAAGATTGAAAAAGTCACGATTCTAGACAAACGAATGGAAGAAACCACGACAAAGAAGATCAAACGCGACGCTGTGTAATTGCGTTCTGGCTCCGCCCTCTATATAATTGAGCCTTTTTCAAAACTTTTGAAAAAGGCTTTGAAAAAGCGGCTGCGCGCAAAAATTAAGCGAGTGTCCAAGTCGGCGCCGCCGCGCTACCGTCCGGTGGAACCAAAGCCGCCGACGCCGCGTTCTGTCTCCGGCAGACAGGAGGCTTCCTCAAGCGCCACCCTCATAGATCGGAAG
>JAIRLZ010000242.1 GCA_031259035.1 Treponema sp.
TGCGCTTTAGCTCTGACGAATAATGATAGCTGACCTCATACTTATAGTACCTGTTATTCAAGTATTTTATCTCCGTTCTCGGCTCCTTGAACGGCAAAATCCAATCCGGCAACCCCATGTGACCCTCCAAATAAGACTACCTATATAGGTTGTCTTATTGTACACCGGATAATCGCTTAATGTCAACAAAAACATGCCTTTTCATGCCAGATATATGGCATTTTCATGGATTTTCGTCAAATAGACGGGGTATTTTTGGCGGAGTTAGGGTTTAATACAATAATGTCAATATCTTAATTTTACAACCATTTCAAGGCACATTTCGCATAACTACGGGTATACGCCATCAACGAGTCTGCGGCAAATCCCTCCTTGGGCTACGCCAAGGGTATGACCGGCAGGGAAATCGTGGAAGCCGCCGAAGAATCTTATGCGTATGTGGACATTGCCGGTTGCAATTATCTGGACGTCCGTTACGAGATGGATGGGAAACTCTATCCAAACCGGATTATTCTTGGAACTGAAACCTATCCCCGGAGTATCGCCGGGAATTGGCGTCTGGTACAGGATAATTTCCATGTCCTCGGCGAAGTTGGCATCGGCAAGGTTGATTATTCTGGCGGACCGCAGGCGGGTTTTCATTTTTTTTTGGCGGCTACCCCTGGCGTCAGGCTTGGTGCGGCGACATCGACATTACCGGACATTGTATAATATGACGGACGCCTATTTTATCGGTTTGCTCCGGTGATACAAGGCATTGTTCATTGACGATCTTTTGGCAGGCGTTTTACGGCGGCGTACACCGCCGGAGGAAGAAATGCGACTGTACAGGATAGGAAAACGTCACGCTTGTCTGATAGGCATAAGTTGCGTAGTTCATGTATGTAGTATACCATACGGCGTCCAATGGGTAAAGTGGGCGCGGAAAATGCGCCGCCGCAACCGGCGCCGGTTGCGGCGCGACCCGTAAGTCCGGTGATGCTACAGTATGCGCAATGCGCTCCGCCCTGAATGACAGGGCGGCTGTTTTTGCGCGGAGGCCTTACATCAGTTTAAGATACAGGGCTTTTATGTCCTCTACGGTTGGAGCTTTCGGATTGCCCGGACAGCAGGCGTCCGCTATGGCGCTTTCCGCAAGGAACGGAACATCCGCTTCCTTTACAATCTCTTTAAGATCCTGGGGAATTCCTACATCAAGAGACAACTTTTGAACCGCGTCAATAGCGGCCCTGCGATATTCCGCCTGGCTCATCCCTTCCGTACCGGGTACGCCCATCGCCTTCGCTATATCGCGGTATTTCCCGGCGGTAACATCGGCGTTATAGTCCATGATGGTGGGCAACAAAATGGCGTTGGCGACGCCGTGGGGTGTGTCGTATACCGCGCCCAACGGATGCGCCATAGCGTGTACAAGCCCCAGCCCCACGTTGGAGAAGCCCATACCCGCAATATACTGACCCAAAGCCATGCCTTCGCGTCCGGCGCTTTCATTGTTCACCGCGCCGCGCAGATATTTCGAGATGATTTCAATTGCCTTAAGGTGCATCATATCCGTTATTTCCCACGCGCCTTTTGTGATATAGCCTTCAATAGCGTGAGTCAGGGCGTCCATGCCGGTGGCCGCAGTCAGTCCTTTGGGCATGGAAGCCATCATATCCGGGTCAACCACCGCCACATCGGGAATGTCATGCACATCAACGCACACAAACTTGCGCCGTTTTTCCACATCGGTGATGACGTAGTTAATCGTAACTTCCGCCGCCGTCCCTGCGGTTGTCGGTACGGCAATGGTAAACACCGCCTTGTTTTTGGTTGGCGCAACTCCTTCCAAGCCGCGAATATCCGCGAATTCCGGGTTGTTGACGACAATTCCGATGGCCTTTGCGGTGTCAATAGCCGAGCCGCCACCCACCGCGATGATACAATCCGCGTCACTTGCCTTGAACGCGGCGACGCCGCTTTGAACGTTTTCGATGGTTGGATTCGCCTTGAAATCGCTGAACACATCGTAGTCGATTCCCGTCTTGTCCAAAAGGGACGTAACTTTGCCACTTACTCCGAATTTAATTAAATCCGGATCCGCGCAGACAAAAAGTTTTTTAAAGCCATGCCCTTTCACTTCATTAACGATTTCCCCAATCGCACCCTTTCCATGATAGGAAACCGGGTTTAATACAATTCTACCTGCCATAACGCGCTCCTTAAAATAGATTTTACGAGTAAAGCCTAAACGCCCCTTTACAGAAGAGTTTCGACTGTCTTCTAGCAAGACGTTGGGATTCTCGTAGAAGAATTTTACACCCCGGAACTATTTCTGTCAAATTTTTTTTTGCGTTCTTGCGCCAGGACAGACTCTCCATCTCAATGCCGCTAATGCCGGCAAGAGTGACAAAAGTATGGCGCAAACCAGAAATGCCGGAGTGTCGCAGCCTCCTTTACAGTTGTCACATGTAAGGAGTGAAAAGATAAAAGAAGCGGTAAGATACGGCGAGGCATTTAAACTGAGACTTGTGGAGGATGGAGCCAACGGAACATATAAGAGCCTTGATGAAGCGAAGCGCCGGAACGGGATTCGCGGAGTCTCGACACTGAGCGCATGGATAAAACAGTACGGTCGGGCGGAATATACTGCCCAAAAGGGTAAAGGTGGAAACTATGAACGGCTTTCATATTCCGCTTTTGCCACCAGATTTCGGAGTGTTTCAAAACACATTTCCCCCATCCTCCCCTATTCCGGTTCATTATGGCTTTGAGGGGCTGTCTATCGCTTAACGTGTTGACAAAGGGATTCATACATTGCCATTGACACGGACACCCGGGTACGGTACATTTAAACCATGCTGAACGTAGTGTATTATTCTGAAACCATCAAACCGCGCGCGATCCGCTTTAATGCCGGAGAGGGCGATCATGATTTCGCGCGCCGGATGCTCCAGTCTGTTTATGCGGCGAAGGGACGCGGCGTATCGCCGGGGCGCAGAGCCGCGACAAAAAGAGCGCGGGGCTGATATGGGCGCCTATTCCGTCACCGAAATAACCGATCTCATCAAGGAGAGTCTTGAAGGTTCTTTTTCCGCGATCATTGTGGAAGGCGAGATTTCAAACTGCCGCCCGTCAAGCGCCGGACACCTCTATTTTACCCTTAAAGACGCGGCTTCCTGTATTTCAGCGGTCATGTTCAAAAACCGCTTCCGCAGTCTTTCTTTTGAGCCGAAAGACGGTATGCGGATCCGTGTTCATGGCGGCATCTCGGTGTACAACCAACGGGGATCGTACCAGATCGTGTGCGATGAAATGGAGCGGACTGGAGAAGGCGAGATGCTCGCCCTGCTTGAAAAGCGGAAGCGGGCTTTCGCGGCCGAAGGTCTGTTTGATGAGGATAGAAAAACGCCCATTCCGCGGTTCCCGCAAACCGTGGGCGTGGCAAGTTCTCCAACAGGAGCCGCGGTGCGGGATATTCTCAACATTTTACGCCGGCGCGCCGCGGGCGTAAACGTGGTTGTCTTGCCGTGTCCGGTGCAGGGAAGCGACGCCGCGCCGATTATCGCACGGCGCATTGAACAGGCCAACCACTGGAAACTTGCCGATGTGCTGATTGTGGGCCGCGGCGGCGGTTCCCTTGAAGACCTGGCGCCTTTTTCCGAAGAGGCTGTTGTCAGGGCGATAGCGGCGTCCGCGATACCCGTTGTGAGCGCCGTTGGGCATGAAATCGACTGGGCGCTTTCGGATTTTGCCGCGGACCTCCGCGCCCCCACTCCGTCCGCCGCCGCTGAACTAGTGAGCGCAAACCGCGAGGAGACTCTGATCGCGGTACGCAGTACAGCCCAATTTTTATTCGAGACCATAAAAACCCGCCTTGAACGGGCGCGGTTTCTGGTCAAGCCGTTTAGCGCTGAGGAAATGGAGTACCGTTTTCGCGCCATATTGCAGCCGCGTCTGGTGCATTTCGATGACGCAAAGGAAGAACTGCTCATATCGTTTGGCAACCGGCTTGCGGATGTCCGAAAAAGGCTTGAGCTTGCCAAACGCACCCTTGAAGCGGCGAATCCGGGCGTTGTTTTAGAGAAAGGCTACTCCATTGTCACCAACACGGAAACAGGCCGCGTTGTCCGCGCAGCCTCTGATGTAAAAGCCGGCGATGTTCTTGTTGTCAGACCGCTGAAGGGGGAGATCAAGGCGGTTGTGAAGGAATAGAGCGGATGGGTCTGGCTTAGAACGGAAGCTGAAACAGAATCGTCTGGCTATGGAAAGCGCCGCTATCCGCCCTTCCTGAAGCGCGTGAAAAATCCGTTCCAGAACGCCGGAGAGCCAGCTGTCATCGGCGTTCCCCCCGCCGTTTGGAGAAGACGCGGACAATTTCGTTCCGCTGTTCACGGGTCATTGTGGGAATGTTACGCCCCTCATCCGATCATCTTCCCAAGCGCCATATACAGGATGGTTCCACCGAATATGCTGATGAGCGTGTTTCGCTTCCATATGTACGAGATGGCGGTAAAAGCCGCGCCGGCAACAAGCGGCAAACACGCGCAGAGGATGCCGGCGATGCCGTGGTTTTCCAATACGGCGTCTTTTACCGAAGAGGCGAGCGCATTGAAGGCGAGTACGGTCATGGCGACCGGCGGCGCCACTTTTTCAACAAAAGTGAGGAATACGGCAAATGGCGAATTGTCTTTAACGGCGCGGTCTTTTGTCCTGTCCCGAAAGATCAGAAACGGGAAAGCCCGGCAAAAAAAGATGACCGCTCCCATAATAAGAGTTAAAACAAGCGCTTTTTGTACGCTGACAGCGCCGCTATTCATTGCATCCCTTTTTCCCAGCTTGAATCACCGCATCGTTGAGCGTGAAAACGATGTTTTCTTCTCTTCGTTATGAATATGCATTTAATAAATTTATAAATTTGCCGAGTCCGCACAATCTCATAGCGACGGGCATGAGTCCGGCAAGCGTTGAAGCGGCGATAAGCCCCTTCATGCCGCGCTTTGCTATTACGCTAAAGACGACGCCCGCCATAAGCCCAGAAAGGCGATCTTTCCCCCAAGACGCCCATGAACAGCCGCCTTTTGCGAATAATTCGGCGATGCGGGGAACAAGATCGCTCACATTGGCGGACGGGGAGAAACGCATTAGAGATCAGCATCGCAGCTTCTGAAAGGCATCGCCGCAAGTCCGTTTTTCGCGTACAGAGGGGTTGGACCCCACTTGATCCACGCATAGCGCACCCGTGTAGGAACCGCCACCGCATCCGAAAAGGCAAGTACGGTTCCGCCCTCGATCCTCGCGTCAGCCTTGTAGTACCTGCCGTCTTCGCCCGCGACCTCAAAGCCTTCCAGCGCGCCCCTGCTTTCAAGTCCAATCTCGGCGTTGGCAAAATACACGCGGATGGCTCCTCCTTCGTTCACGACTCTGCGGAAAATGGGGCCATCGGCGGCCACATCCCTGCCGTACACCTTCTTGAGCGCCTGCAACGCAAGCCTGAAGCCTACGGTTTGCTTGTCAAGCGGGTGAATATTGTCGAATTCTCCGCAGTCAATGATGACCGCCATGCCCGTATTGGCGACAAATTGCGACGCCTTGTACTGATTTTCCTGGAGAACGCACCACTGCTTGCTGTTTTCAAGCCCCGCGTCAACCTCGCTCTTTGACGCATACATGGGAAGCTGCGCAAAAAGGAAGGGCAACGCGCCATCGCCCCAGTCCCTGCGCCACTGATCGATGAGGAGCCACATCAGTTCGGCGTAGTCATCGGCGCGGCTCCAGTCCTCTTCCCCCTGGTAGTAGAGAAAACCCTTTAAAGCGAAAGGAACGATACGGCGTATCATGGAATGATAGAGGTTGGTTGGACGGTAGGGGCTTTTTCTGCCGGCGGGCTGGGGCCAGGGACATTCGCCGCACTCGGCGTTCAACGTTTCCCATGTAACAGTGGGATCGAGCGCGCGGCGCGCCTGTATACGGGCGTCCCACGCCCGCCAATCCGCAAAATAGGCTTCCATCTCGGCGTCCCATTGCCCATCGGTTTTATCGCCGATAAGAGCGGCGTAATCATCAAGACATTTCTGACCGGCTCTGCTCCTCTGGAGTTGTTCCTCACTCATCCAACAGCTTATGGAGGCGCCACCCCAGTTGCAGCCGATGATCCCGATAGGCGCATTGGTTTCGGACACGACCTTACGGGCGAAAAAATAGGCGACCGCGCTCATCGCGCCCGCTGTGTCAGGAGCGCACACCTTCCATCGGTTGTTCCGCTCGGCTCTCAAAAATCTATCGTCAACAACCGCCTGTTTTACAGCTTGATATATGCGGATATTGGGATTCGCGCATACGGCAAGCTCCTCCGCGCCGTTAAGACAGTTCCGCAACTCCAGTTCCATGTTGCTCTGCCCGCCCGCAAGCCATACATCACCAGCTATGACGTTTTTGAAACAGATTTCATCGCTTCCGTCTGATATGCGCAGACTGCCCGCAACGCCCGCGTTTTGCGGCGGAAGAAAACACCGCCATTCCCCATTGCGCACAACCGCTTGGGCTTTGCCAGCGGCTTTGCCGGTGTCGAAGCTCACCATAACGGTTCTTCCTTCAACACCCGTTCCCCACACCGGAACATCCGCGTCTCTCTGTACCATCATATTGTCTGAAAAAATAGGAGCGGTTTGTAACATTGCCATAAACACCTCGTATATATCTTTCATTATAGTATAAAGCAAATGAACGGAGAAGCCCTATGAAGCCCCATTCGCTTCCGCGGAAACGTCAGCCAGAAGCCGTTCATATGGCGTCGCGGGCTGGACATTCCCTTTCTTTCCATTGGCAACCCGTATTTTACCGTCATGGATAATCTCATAATTCCCTCCGGCAGACATTTTCTCCAGATATAGCGCAGGCTTCCATGTTCAGATTTTTACATGGGGCCATGCGTCCCCTTGACTGGATTTCTTTTTTAGGATACGATTATAAAGTCGCCGAGGTGGTGGAATGGTAGACACCGGGGACTTAAAATCCCCTCCTTGTAATGAGGGTACGGGTTCAACTCCCGTTCTCGGCAGAGGCAACCGCATACGAAAGAGGGTCTGAAAAGGCGCGGCGCAGGGACGCCGCGTGTCTTGTCTTCCCTAAAACAGCGGCCGCAACTCAGCGATAGCGTCTGCCGGCGCCCATTGCGTCATACCTGATCTCCACACCTGCGTCCTTCTTGTCAACTGCCCGGATTGAACCTTTTGTTTGAGGTCTTCAATGGTAAAGGGTCCGGTGGACAGACCGTTTTCGGCGACATGATACTTGACATCCGCCAGTTGTTTCGTATCCTCTTGCGGCGCTCTGCGGTCAGGATCCGGCGTTGCGGTTGTAAACAGAGATACGAATTCCGGTATGGCGCTCATCGCCGCCCATTGAGGCATATCCTCTTTCCATACAAGGGTTCTCTGTCCAATCTGCCCGCTCTGAAGTTTTTGTCTCAATTCGTTCATGGTGAACGGTCCGTCAGGATAACCGCTTACCGCAATATAGTACCGTGCGGATGACTGCGGCGTTTGGGGCGGCGGTATAGCTGGAAAGATGTTTGCCAACTCCGGTATGACTTCTGCGGCGACCCATTGCTGCAACCCTTCTCTCCATACGAGATTGCCGCGGGCAAGCTGCCTTTTCTCTACCAGCTGCTTGAGGTTGTCAAGGGACAGAGGCCCAGACGGTTGCCCGTCTATCAGAATGAAGAATTTACTTGAGGAGTATCCATCCGGCTGGAGTCCTCCCGACGGCGATTGAACCTGCGGAATCAACGCGGCGACTTCGGGGATAGATCTTGCGGCGACCCACTGTGAAGCGCCTTCTTTCCAGATCAGCGTCTCTCCCGTCAACCGCCTGTTTTCAGCGAATGACTTGAGTTCTTCCAGGGTATACGGTCCAGACGAAATGCCATTGAACGCCGCGTTGTACCGAATTTGCGGTTGAGCGGGCTGTGGAGAAGCCGACGCTGTTTGAAACAGAGACGCAAGTTCCGGTATATTTCCAGCGGCTTCCCACTGGGGCAGCCCTTCTCTCCAGACAAGGCTTTCCCTTGTCAATCGCCCCTTTTGCGCCATTTGTCCGAGTTCGTTCATGTCAAACGGACCTGTGGGTTGATTGTCTACGGCGACATTGTATCTGGTTCCGGACGCCGCCCGTCCGTCGGTTTGAGGGCGCTTATTCGGATCAGCGCCCTCATCAGGTGGCGGCGAATCATCACGACCGGGAAGCGGCGTTTTTTTCACATTCACGGGATACCAATCCAAGCCCGCGTCCAGCGCCTCTATAGATATAAGATTGCTCAAGGGATGTGTTACAACGGTCGTTCCTGTTATTGTATTATTTTCCAGCGTAATTGGCACGCGCTTTGAGGCTGGAAAATTTTTCACTTTTGCGGATTCTACAGCGTTCCACGTATTGGTATCGGCATTGTACATGCTTCCGGCAAAGTGCAGGACGGCCACTCCGTTCTTCACGATGATTTTTTCTGATTTCCCTCTATCGATCTGAGCCACAAGCCGCCCTTTCTCACCGTTTCCCGCTTTCACCGCGTCATCGGATTCATACCAATCCATAGTAACAGCAAGCGGATAAGACGTTTTATTTTTATCACCGTCGCCGCTCCATGTGATGAGTATTTCAGCTTCTCCCTCACCTGCGGAGATCGCCGCCGGTTTCGCCAGTTTGTCGCCGGATGTTTCAGCGTTTTTTTTTGTTGACACACAGGAGAAGCAGATAAGAAACAAAAAACACAAAAGACTCACAGAAAAAAGAGTTGGTCTTTTCAGAATTTTCATACGCTTCTCCTTTATTCGCAATGGGATCTCATACCGCGCCCTAAGGGGCGGCCCTTTAGGGCGGTTGGAATTAGCGCCGCCAACAAAAAATGGCGGTAGACGGGTTTGCTCCGCAAACCATCACCATTACATAATTTCCTTACAGCCGAACCTCGCAAGCAATGCAACGCTTACAAGATGCCCCGCCCTTCAGGGCGGGGGTTCATTTAGAAAACGCGGGTGTAACACCTCGTCCGTTATAGCGATTTTTATCACCAAGTGGCGGGGTATGAAGCCGCGCGCTATTAATAATTTCCTATCCATCGACGCTTTCCCAAAACGCGCGAGGCGGCGGTTTTGGGAAAGGCTCCAACAACAGATTTTTCATCGAAAAATCGCCGCTTCCGTCCTAATCCGTTTTAGCCGTCTCAATTATCGTCACAACGCCCTTTTTTATATTAAATGTATAAAAAGCGTTCGGCATAAAATCAAACATGATATCAACGTTTTTTTTATTCCTTTTTATAGACAAAACATGCGAGCCGGAAGGAATTGTAACGCGCGTTTCAACGTTGTTCCAGTTCCATTGAACCGTATCGCCGTCAATGGTGAGAACGGTTATCTGACGGGGAATGATCAAAAGGCATTGCTGCGCGGCGGGGTATGAAAGATCATATACGCCTATATTGTTGACGGCGGCGCCGGCGCAACCGGCGGCGAACATGATCGAGATGACGCCGGAAATAAAAAAGAAAGCTTCCAGCGGCTTTTTCAACATGCGACATGTTGAAAAAGCCGCCTTGGACACGTGGGGAAAAGCATCCTTCAGCCATCTTTTCCCCACGCCCTTCCCGCAACCCGCCGGGTTTTGAAAAAGGCTCATCAGACTGTACTGTTTCATAACGCCCCCTTCAAAGAGATCGTCACCATTCTATCAAAATTATCGGCAAAGGCTTTGAGTTCCTTCTTGCCATAATGAGCGGCGCGCTCCACACCAAGCCCGTTTTCGGCAAGTTCCACCATAAAATTTCGCATAGAAAGCCACTCCTTGATGTTTTCGCTGGTGTACGTTCTCCCCCGGTCGTCCAGCGCCGCGACGCCGCGTTCAACAAGCCGCGCGGCAAGCGGAATATCCCGCGTCACGGCCAAATCGCCCCGCCGCGCCAGTTCCACAATCCGGTCGTCCGCCGCGCCTTCCCCGACCGGACACACTTCCATGACGGCGTAACCGCCTTCAATGCCCGGAATCCGTCTGTTCGCCGCAAAAACCGCCTCTATGCGCCGCTTCCGCGCCGCTCTCAGCACCAATTCCCGCGCGGATCGAGGGCAGGAATCCGCATCCACAAAAATTCTCATCCGCCCATTTTCCATTGAGAGATTTCACAAATTTTATGTGAAGCAGTATATCATATGAAACCAATTCCCGCAATATACAAGGTGAAATTTCCGTTTAAAGAAAGTTTTCCCGCGTTTCCGGCGGCAATGAAGGCGCTCTCCCCTTGTTTCAATCGTATGTCAGTTTTCTCGCCGTTTTTTTCATCTATAAACGCAAGGACAACGTCTCCCTGCGTAACGATGAGGATTGCCGGACCGTCTTCCGTCCAAACGCCTTGCTCGCGCACAACGGAAAGCGAGAATTCTTTACATTTTACGGGATATTTTGAAGGATTGGGACGGAGAATTTCGGGTTTAAACGCCGAGAACGTGAGTATATGGAACAATTCCCGCACATTAACGCTCTTGGGCGTAAGCCCGCCCCGCAGTACATTGTCCGAATTTGCCATAAGCTCCACGCAAAACCCCTGGATATAGGCGTGCAACACCCCGGCCGGCAGAAACATGGCGTCGCCCTTTTCAAGAAAAACAAGGTTCAGATATAGAGGCGAGAGCGCCGCCGGATCCGAGGGGTAGCGCTCCGCAAAAGCGGCGGCCGTCTCCCACACGTCGCGGTATTGGGGGTGCGTCTCAGCGAGGCGCCGCTTCTGCGTCGCGGCGTAATCGCTCACATGCCCCCTGATTTCCGGCGGAAGCGCGAACAAAGCCCGCAAAAACGCTTTCAGCCCCGATTCAAGTGCCGTTTTCACCACAGAGAGGCTTTCCATGCCGAAGGCGTCAAATAGAGCGTGGATTTCATTGATTTCCCTAAAGCCCGCCATCGCCTTAAAGGGCGTAAGGGCGCAGATGATCTCAGGTTTGTGGTTTGCGTCTTTGTAGTTTCGCTCGGGCGCGTCAAGCGGAATGCCCGCGCTGTTTTCCCGTTCAAACCCGGCTTGCGCCTGTTCAAGGCTGGGGTGGGCTTGTATGGAAAGCGGCTTGTCCGCGGCAAGCGCCTTGAATAGAAAAGGAAGGGAAGCGGCGCCTGCGGCCGCCAACGCCTTGCCAAGATACAATTCAGCATCCTGTTCAATAAGTTCCGCAAGGCTTATTGTGTTTCCATTATATTCGGTTTGGGATTGCCCGTCCCGATGAACGCCCATCCACAATTCGGCGTAGGGCTTTTTATCGGGATTTTTCTCTCCAAGCAATTCAGGAATCCAATAGGGGGAACCCCATGCGTAGTGTTTCACCTGATTTTTAAGCTTAAAGACCGGATGCATATTATACTCCGTTTTCTAATATTTCATCCATACATTCGATTAGATGACGGGTTATTTCTTCAGTTTCCTGTTCTTCATGTATACTGATTTCTTGTTCAGCCGCATGGCGGTCACATAACCTGAGGTACTTGTCATAGGCGAGAAACCCGGTTAAAATAGCCAGCTTGAGCGGATCTTTAAGGCCTGTCAAATTTTGCGTTTCCTCAACCGCCAGTTGATACCGTTCAAGCAAACGGTTGAGGTATTCGGAATCTTCCTCCGCCGCGATAGAAAGCGAGGCTCCCAATACTTCAATGCGGAGATTGGTTTTCGCCATGTTTTCACGAGGGGTAATAGACGCTATTACCTTGATACCCCTGTTCGTGGCATATATCCTCGTTAGGAGGAGGATTCTGAACAGGCTGTTCGTGCTGGGCATCCGGCGGAACGAAATCCACGCGCCGCTCTGAATCCGCGCCATTGGCTTCCAGAGAATCTTCAACCTGGTTGAGCCTGCCCAGCGCAGAAAGAATGCCGCTTTCAATATTCTGCTGATCTTCCTTGTAAGCGAGTATTGAAAACTCAAGCTCATTTATCTGGTTTTGAAACGCGCCAACTTTTTTCTTGAGCTGATTGTTTTCTTCTATAAGCGAGGCATTGGACGCCGCCAATTGCTTCACCACGTCCACCGCCTTGGCGACCTTCGCTTCCAGCAATTTTACATTCTCAAGCGTCGCCATATTACACTCCTCCCAACGCGGCTTTCGCCTTTTCCGCAACAGCCTTAAAAGCCGCCGTATCTTCAAGCGCGAGGTTTGCAAGCGCCTTCCGGTTGATTACGATGCCGGCTTTGTTAAGCCCGTTTATAAGACGTGAATAATTGATGCCCTCAGCGCGGCACGCCGCGTTGATGCGCACAATCCAAATTCGACGAAAATCGCCTTTCCGGTCTTTTCTGTCGCGGTATGCGTAAAAAAGACTCTTTGTCACCGCGTCTTTCGCGGTTTTGAAATTTGAATGCCGTCTTCCCCAATACCCTTTTGCGAGTTTTAATATCTTTTTACGGCGATTCTTTCGTTTCGCCCCGTCCACCGCTCTCGGCATATTCGCTCCTTTTCTTTCGCTTACCCATTGGGTAAAAGCTGCTTTTTAATAACAGCGACATTGTCCTGCGACAAGATGCCGGCGTGACGGAGATTCCGCTTCCGTTTGGTCGACTTCTTGGTTAAAATATGGCGAAGGTTTTGCTTCTTGTACTTAACCTTGCCTGTTCCGGTAAAAGAAAAACGTTTTGCTGCGCTCTTTTTTGTCTTCATTTTCGGCATACTGCTATCCTCATTATTTTTTGGCTTTCGGGCTTACTATCATGGACATATTCCGCCCCTCCATTGCCGGAGGCTTGTCCATCACATATTCGCCTTCAATGCGTTTCAACATATCGTTCATAACGCCAAACCCCAGTTCCGTATGGGCAAGCTCCCTGCCCCGGAACCTGATTGTAACCTTAACCTTGCTGCCTTCCGCAAGAAATTCTTTAACATGCTTGGACTTGAATTCCATGTCATGATCATCAATCTTGGGCTGCATACGAATTTCTTTTAGTTTAAGCAATTTCTGCTTTTTCTTTGAGTCGCGGACCTTTTTTTCGTTTTCAAATTTAAACTTACCATAATCAAGAATTTTAACTACAGGCGGAACAGCCTGAGGCGCAACTTCCACAAGATCGAGTCCCGCGGAACGGGCGATTTCAAGCGCCGACTGGGTCGGCATAATTCCCTGTCGCTCCCCTTCATCCCGAATGAGACGAACTTCCCTTACCCTAATTTGTTCATTGATCCGCAAATCTTTTTCTGACAACTGCCCTTCCTTATGGCGTGTAATATATTCGCTTGCGCGTTACACCCGCACTGCTGCCGTCCGATTGCCGCGCAATTAAAATCATCTCCTAGGGGAGTCGAACCCCTGTTGTCGGGATGAAAACCCGATGTCCTGACCACTAGACGAAGGAGACATTCATCAAAATTTTCCCACCGCGCCGGCACATACATGAACCGGCGCATCCAGCGTATCCGTTGGAAAAATTTCACTATTTTGAAATTATATAGATGTAATCTACTTGATTTTCTATTTTATGTCAAGTGGGTCGGCGATAAAAATTGTGTTTTTCTCAGCGCGGCTCCGCTGGCGGCAACCAATCTGGTGACGCACGGAACTTCCGCCGGAACTTCCGCGCAATTCACTTGATCCAAGGCCGAATCGAACGGCCGACCTGCCGCTTAGGAGGCGGCCGCTCTATCCCCGGAGCGATTGGACCTTCCAGCATTAGGATAGCATCAAGAACAGATTTTTGTCAAGGCTGCGCAATGCCTCATTGAAAAAGCGCCCCAAATTAAAGCGGACTGTCCGATAGCGATAACTATCGGAGGTCAATATGGGGTTAACCATGAAAGAAAAAAAGGCGGTTGCAAAGCAGGTTCGCGCCCGCTATCAAAATGCCGGACGGAAAGAAAAGACGGCTATCCTGAACGAATTTATAAAGACGACAGGATA
>JAIRLZ010000274.1 GCA_031259035.1 Treponema sp.
CCCCGCCCCTTGGGGCGGTTAGAACTGGGGGTGCGGGGGATTTGTTCCCCCGCATACGCAAAGATTTCAAGGAGAAATCTTCAATACCCCGCCGCTTGCGGCGGGGATTATTTATTCTCGGTATTGTAAAGTAAAACGACTATATAACTCATCACTTTGGCTTGTAATACAGGAGAAAGTTGCGCAAACTTCGCTATGACTTGATCAGTAATTAGCGATTTTATGAGGAGCATGTTTCCCTCGCCAGTTCTAAACCAGTCTACAGATATGCCAAATTCATAACAGATAGTCTTTATATTTTGTTCTGTTATCTTGCTCTTTCCATTCTCCATAAAAGATATTGATGTGTGCGTCAGTCCTAATCCTTCGGCGAAAGCCGCTTGGCTTAGACCTGTATGCTTTCGTATAGCAATAAGCCGTTTCTGAATAGTTTCCATCTTGCTTTTCATTAAAGCGGAATTTCAAAACATCTCCGTTTCCATCATCGACAAAGGCGCCCGGCGCCGCCCTCATCACCAAGGGCTTTGATCTCCGCGGGGAAAGCGGACGCCTGTTGAACGAGGCGAAAGAGGCGGTGGAGCGGGAGATTGGCTAACCGTGTCCGGCAGTAACGAAGCCGCCTATGTCTGCCTATCGCAGCCTCCCGCGACAGCCTGTTGTTCCCACCCTCGCGACCTCCGCGGGATCATCCGATTTCACTTGCATTTTTTCCAGAAATGAGTTATTTTATAAATGAAGAACCCAGGAGCAAGCTCTTGGGTATCGAAGGTCTCACCTTGAAATCTTTGTCTTCGCGAGGGACATATCCCCGCACCCCCAGTTACCGCAGCAAGCTGCGGGGTATTAAACCAAATGCTTCGCAATAAAATGGAGTTTACGTATGAATATAGGCATTTTTACAGATACCTATGTACCTCAGGTAAATGGCGTCGTTACGGTTGTCCGCACGCTCAAGACCGAATTGGAAAAAGCGGGGCATCGCGTGTATATCTTTACGGTACAACATCCCAAAGCGGTGGACGAAGAAGGCGTTTTCAGGGTGGCTTCCTTTCAATTCCTCACCGAACCGCAGCACCGGGTGGGGATTTTTCTTGAAAAAGAGCTTATCTTTATAGCCCGATCCCTGAAAGTTGACATTGTTCACTCGCATACGGAATTCAGCCTCTATCTGGCGGCCCGCGGGGTTTGTAAGAAGCTGAATATCCCCTATGTGCATACAATGCACACGTATTACGAAGATTACTCCTATTACCTTCCTTTGATTTTAAAATTTTTCGTTCATGTACAGCCGTTTTTCAAACGGGTTTTAAGAAGTCAAAAGTGCATTATCGCGCCGTCTCAAAAGATTAAAAGATTTCTTGATAATATTGGATATGACAAGACCATTAAAGTTATTCCCAATGGCATTGATCTTTCCCTTTTTTATGAGCGTTCCGAAGATATCGCCGCGAAAACAAAGGCGTTTAGAGCTTCTTTTAATATAGCGGAGCGCGATGAAGTCATTATTTTTGTCGGGAGGCTCGGCCTTGAGAAAAATGTGGAAACGCTTATCGGCAACTTCAAACGCATCCGCGAAAACCGCCCCCAAGCCAAGCTGCTGCTTGTGGGCGACGGGCCGGATCGCCATGAATTGCAGGCTCACACGTACCGTCTCGGCATAAGTGACGCCGTTGTTTTTACCGGCTATCTCCAGTGGCCCAACGAGATAAAAATCGCCTACGCCGTTTCCGATCTCTTTATGAGCGCGTCGCACAGCGAGGTGCATCCCATCACGTTCATAGAGGCGATGGCGAGCGCGCGTCCTATTGTGGCTACGGCGGACATTAGCATCACCGGCATGGTGATCAACGGAGAAAACGGGTATGCCGTTGAAGATGACGCCGCGCTCTGGGAAAAAGCCATCGCCATATTGGAAAATCCCGACATGAAGCGGAGCATGGGGATGCGTTCCGAGGCGATTTCCAAAGATTATTCGGTGGAACGATTTATCTCCTCCATGATCGCCGTTTATGAGGAATACCGCAAGAAATAATGGAACAAGCGCGAAAAGCGGCGTTTGTCGCCGTGGTCGGACGGCCTTCTGTTGGAAAATCAACGCTCGTGAACCGCCTGTGTGGGGAAAAGGTCGCCATCGTAAGCGCAGCGCCGCAAACCACTAGAAACGCCATTCGGGGCATCGTGAACCGCGAGCAGGGGCAGCTTGTGTTTGTCGACACTCCGGGACGGCATATATCAGACAAGAAACTCAACAGAAAATTGCGGGAAGTGTCGGACAGGAGCATTGCGGACGCGGAGATTGTGCTGTACATGCTTGACGCCTCCCGCGCGCCGGCGGAAGAAGAAGAAAAGATAGCCCGCGATCTTGCGGGCGCGTCCAAAAACCTTGTGGCTGCAATAAACAAAATGGATTCCCCTGAAGCGGATTGCGCGAAAGCCGTAGAATTCCTTCAAAAATTTTTTCCGAATTTACGCGAAGACCGGCGTTTCACCATATCCGCGCTGAAAAATGACGGGCTTGAACCGCTCCTGACCGCGCTTTTCGCCATGTCTCCCGAAGGGGACGCGTTCTATCCTGAAGAGTACTATACGGATCAAGACGTCAAGTTCCGCGTCGCCGAAATCATCCGCGAAAAAGCCATGAACCGGCTGTGGGATGAACTGCCCCACGCCATGTATGTTGATATTGCGGATATGGAACTCAAAGAAAACGGCGCGAAGCTGTGGGTGCGGGCTTTCATCATCACGGAGCGCGAGTCCCAAAAAGGCATGATCGTGGGAAAGGGCGGCGAAATGATACGCTCAATACGGCTTGCCGCGCTCAAAGAGATGAAACGCATCTTCGATTGGAAGATAGAACTCGATCTGCGGGTCAAAGCCTCCCCGGATTGGCGGCATAATGACGGCGTACTGAGCAGAATCATTGACCAAGCGTAGCCGCGCAGCCGTGCAGCGTCAGCGGCGATGCCGTGTACTTGCCCCCTTGTTGCGCAAACTCATAGTGAGTATACTTTTTGTTATGGTAGGCATAATCTTTCTTTCGCTGTTTCTTGCCGTGATGATCGGCGTCGGCGTTTGGGGAATGAGAAGAACCAAGACTCTCGGAGATTTCTTTTTGGGCGGCAGGACGCTTGGCCCGTGGATTTCCGCGGTGGCGTATGGCACTTCGTATTTTTCAGCCGTTATTTTCATTGGGTTTGCGGGCGCGCAGGGGTGGCAGTTTGGATTGAACGCGCTGTGGATAGCTTTTGGCAACGCGATTGTCGGAGCGGGGCTGGCATGGGTTGTACTTGCGCGGCGTACGCGGCGGCAGACCCAGAACCTTGGGGCGATGACCATGCCCGAATATTTGCAGGCGCGTTATGGCGCAAAACACCTCAAGGCGGTCGCGGCGTCCATTATATTTTTCTTTTTGCTGCCGTATTCGGCGTCGGTGTTTAAGGGCTTGGGGCATCTCTTTGAAGCGGTCTTCCGTATTCCCTATGATATCGCCTTGCTCATTATGATAGGCTTCACCGGCGTGTACCTCATTTTGGGCGGCTACTTTGCCATAGCGGTTACGGATTTCATTCAAGGCATAATCATGTTTTTCGGCGCCGCCGCGATGATAATGACGCTCACGGGGCAGGGCGGCGGATTGTCCGCGATGCTTGGGAAAGTCGCGGAGAGCTACCAAGTCCACGTGCCGCCCGCGATCCAGCCGAGCCTGCTCACGGTGGCGTCGCTGGTGTTTATGACGAGTTTCGGCACTTGGGGGCTGCCGCAGATGACCCAAAAATTTTACGCCATCAAGAACGAACAGGTCATTTCCAAGGCCGCGATTGTCACCACCATTTTCGCTCTGATGATAGGCGTCGCCGCCTATCTGACCGGCGGGTACGCCCACGTGTTTTTCACGCTGGATACGGTTCCGCGCAACCCCCAAACCGGCGCGATCCTCTACGATTCGATTGTGCCGGCTCTGCTCACCGGAAATTTGCCGGAATTGTTGCTGTCGCTGATCCTGCTGTTGGTGCTGTCCGCGTCCATGTCAACCCTGTCAAGCCTCGTGCTGGTCTCGTCTTCCGCAGTCGCCATTGATTTGGCGCCGGTTCAGATCGATCCAAAAACAGGCAAAGACCGCTCGGTCGCCATGATGCGCCTTCTTTCCGCGGTCTTTGTCATTATTTCGTATTTCATATCCCGCTTTCAAATCGGCTTCATCGTCACCCTCATGTCATTGAGTTGGGGCGTCATATCGGGCGCGTTCGCCGCGCCGTACATACTCGGCTTGTACTGGAAGCGGGTAACCAAAGCCGGGGCATACGCCGGTCTTTTCACCGGCGCCGCAGTGGATATCGCGCTTTTCTTTGCGCTAGGCGCCGCGCAGTCGCCTTTAGCGGCGTCCATAGCGATTATCACGCCGTTTATCGTGGTACCGGTTGTATCCCTCTTCACCACAGCGCCGGATGAGGACATACTTGAGAAAACATTCGAGGGGATATAATTTTTCACAGGCAAGCGTTGGCGGCTTGTGTAAAGGAGTGAAATTTGGGGAATGTAAATAACATGGAGAAGCGGGCCCTTCTAGGCGATGAGGCCGTCGCGCTTGGGGCGATTCATGCGGGAATAAGCGCGGCGTACGGGTATCCGGGAACGCCGTCAACCGAAATACTGGAGTTTTTGATCGCCGAATGTGAAAAAAACGCGGCGAAGGGCATAGCGGGGCATCGCGCCTCATGGTGTACCAATGAGAAAACCGCGGTTGAGGCCGGGCTTGGCGTGTCATTCGCGGGCAGACGGTGCATTGTCACCATGAAGCACGTGGGGTTGAATGTGGCGGCGGATCCGTTCGTCAATGGGGCGCTCCTCGGCATAAAAGGCGGGCTTGTCATAGCGGTCGCCGATGATCCGGGGATGCATAGTTCTCAGAATGAACAGGATTCCCGTTTTTACGCTTCCTTCGCCATGATTCCCTGTCTTGAACCCGGGAACCAGCAGGAAGCCTACGCCTTTACGCGGGAAGCCTTCGACATTTCCGAGCGGTTCCATGTGCCGGCGCTGCTCCGGCTTGCGACGCGGCTTTCCCACGCGCGCGCTGAAGTTACGGTGGGGGAAGGAAGGGCGCAAAACCCTGTTTCCAAGTCTGAAAACAAGGGCGAATGGATGCTCCTTCCGGCTTATGCGCGGAAGAATTACGCTGCGCTTATCGAAAAACAGCGCGACATTTCGGCGTGGTCGGTCCAACGCAACACATTGGAACTTGAAGATCGGGATGCGTCCTTTGCGGTGATCACGGCTGGACTGGGCGGAAATTATTACAACGAGAATCTTGAAGATTTTGTGAAGGCGAGAGGCTGGAAAATGCCCGCCCGCCTCCACATCAGCGCGTATCCGCTGCCGGTTGTTCTTGTCCAAAAACTGTGTGAAAAAGCCGAAAAGGTGTTGGTTATTGAGGAAGGGCAGCCGTTCATTGAGGAAAGGCTGCGGGGACTGTTGCCGCAAAAGCCCGCCATCGCCGGAAAGCTCGCGGGCTTTGACAACGAAGGCGGCGGAAAAGCGCCGGCGCCGCGGTGCGGCGAACTCGATCCCGACAATGTGCGGCTTGCCTTGGGGCTTCCTCCCCGCGCCAATATACTTTCCAGCGCGGCCGGCGCGGCCGTTCCCAAGCTGCCCGGACGCCCGCCCCAGCTCTGCCGGGGATGCCCCCACGCGGACAGCTACGAGACCATCAAGAAGGCGACAGCTGGTCTTGAATCGGTCGCCATTACGTCCGACATCGGCTGCTATTCGCTTGGCGCGTCTCCCCCATATTCAGTTCCAGAAACCATCGTGTGCATGGGCGCGTCCGTTGGCATGGCGAAAGGCGCTTCAGACGCGGGCGTCAAGCATGTTGTCGGCGTCATCGGCGACTCGACGTTCCTCCATTCAGGCATAACCGGGCTTATTGACGCGGTCGCCTCCAACACATATATGACGCTGATCATTCTCGACAATTCCATCGTCGCCATGACAGGCTGCCAGGAAACCATTATACCGTCAGACAAGTTGCGCCCCCTCATCTTGGGACTCGGCGTGGCTCCCGACCGCCTGCTTGAACTTGAGGCGAAGAAGCCTCTTGTTGAGGAAAACGCCGCGAAACTGCGTGTGGAGATTGAGCGTCCGGGGCTTTCGGTTGTAATTTTCAAGAGACCCTGCATTGAGGCGCTACGGAAGTGGGCTAAACAGTCAAAAACCGCTTCCAGTGAATGAACCTCCGCGCGGCAAGCGCGCAAACACAGTTTGCGGCGCGGCATCTTAAGTGTTGTATTGGCCGATTTTTTTTGCAGCGCGAAAATAGAGGGGCGTAGGAACGGCATCGCAAGTACGGTAGAATGAACCTCCCCGCCCTGAAGGGCGGGGTGCGCTGACACGGGAAATCATGCGTCTGTTCAAACAAGACCTGTCCGCGGCCCAGATTTCAGGCCGATTGGAGGTATCGCGCCCCGAACAGCCGGAAAAGCGGGACTCAACATCGACTGTCTACGCCTGTCTCTACGGGGAGACGGCAAAAGACCCCATATTGAAGGCGCATTTCAGGCAAAAACAGGCGAAACCGCGCAAACGGAAGGGGGTGAAAGACCGCCGGGTCCGGATAGCGGACCGTGTTTCCATAAGACCAAACTGCTTCCGGCTAAAATAATGCCGGACAAGGTGGCGGCGGCGTTGAACAAGTCCGCTGTCCGCGATTTCAAGGCGACGCCCCCTCAGAAGCGGAACACCCTGACGCTGGACAACGGCAAGGAATTCGCGGGGCATAAGAGCCTGTCGCAAGCTCTTGGGCTTAACGAACATACCAATGGACTTATCAGACAGTATCCGCCTAAAAAGATCCCGTTTGACACTCTTACACAAAAAGAGCTTGACAAAATTGTTGATAAAATCAACAATCGCCCTCGCAAGCTTTAGGCTGCCCGACTCCTTCTGCCAATTCCTTCAGCACATCCCCCCCCCCCCCCCCCATTCTTTCGACCGCGCTTGGGACGCGAATATATGACACCTTGTTTTGAAGAAATACGCAAGGGCTTTTTTAAGAAAAAGAGGGGCGCGGCGTGAAAAGGCGCATTCTCCTCCTTCCTTTCCATGAAATTTGGCGCTATGCGCAAAGCGGCGGCGCCGGACAGTTTTGCGTTACACTATATTTCCGTCAGCGCGTTATAGAGAACCGCGCCGGTTTCAACGCTCACGGACTTTATGGCAAGTTTGCGCTGGCTGCCAGAACCCGCGATGGAAAACGTTATGATGGTTTCCACTCCCAGCATGTGGCCGATACCCACATAAGAATCGTCGCTCACCTCTCCCGAAGCCTGATATTGTTTTTCCGCGTTTATGGACTCCAGATTCTGACGGTCCAGAACAGTTATGCCGCTGGCCATGAGGGATGTTGTTATTTCCCGGATAATGACATCAACCCTGTCTCTCGCAGTTGTGGATATGTTGAGCAAAGAAACCCGCGAACCCGCCGGAAGAGCGGCGATGAGCTTTGCCGACGCGTTTTTGATGGCTAAGTCTTGGGCGGACGCGCCGGTTTGGTTCGCCGCCGCCGCCGCGTTTTGGCTTCTGAATCCTATCAGGCGGGACACTTCCGCGTGGGCCTTGGGATACCCTGTGGCATCTGCGAGAGCGGACATGAGGGAAATCGCCGCATCCAGACCGTCCAGCGGCTGCGCCAGAATCGCATGGTTATAACCCGCCGCCAGGCTGTTCGTTTCCGCGTAAATTTTGGCGTAGGCGTCTTGGGCCGCTTTCAGATTTCCCGCCTTTACCAGGGCGTTGGCTTCTTTCATCCTGGACTTGAGAGACTTGTCCCTGGAGGTCTCCTTGTCCAGCGTCAGTTTTTCCTGGGATGACCAGGGAACTATCTCTCGGTTAAAGTCTCCCAGTCTGCCTTCGGCAATACTCTTTGCCATAGAATCGCCTGGCCGCAGATCGGACCAGTTGTCATTACTATCCGTCATCGTACCGGATATCGTCCGCTCGCCGATAATGGTACCGTCCCTATCGCGTATCATGCGATACGTGAACTCAAGGGACACCTTCCGCTCATAGACAGTCGCCTGGACTTTAACCGTCTTGCCGTCACTACCCTTTCCGGCGCGCGTCTCCACACGGGAACTGTCCCGCACCGTATAGCCAATGACCGTCCCCGTAAAAATGGCGTCCGCCATGCCCTCGTTTGGCTTGTATGCGAAGGGTTCCACCAGCTTAAACTTGCCTGTCCCATTGATTTTATTCCTGAATATGTTCGTCAGCGACGAGGCGATCTGCCGTCTATCCCCTGCCCCTTCGAAGGGCATGACCACCAGTCGCTCGATGCCGTTTGTGTCCATCCTGGGCGGATGGTTGACGGTAATTGGTATGAAAGTCGAGCAAGAAACGAAGAACGCCGCCGTTATGAAGAGCGTTCCCGGAAGCAACATACGCTTTTTCATTCTAAAAAACTCCTTCGCGGATTTTATCCATACGCGGTCTCTCCCGCTGTCGAATCATATACGAACCATTCCGCTGGAGAACAACAATCCGCTCGCCATATCGTTATACCCTTCCTTTTGACCGCGCGCGCTTTTACGCAAGGCTGTTCCATACGTTTTAAGAACAATTTTATATGGCTTTATAAGAATATGCAAGCCCTCGCGGCGCCTCATCGAAAATGCAACCCTGACACACCCGCGCCTCATTTTGAAAATGTAAGGGCAAATCAAGGCGGACTATCCGCAACGACAGCTATCGGAGTCAATATGGGGTTAACCATGAAAGAAAAAAAGCGGTTGCAAAGCAAGGAGTGTTCCCGCTGACAAAAAGCCGGACGGAAAGAGAAGACGGCTGTCCTGAACGAATGTATAGCTACAACCGGATACAAATTGCTCAATTTTTTCATGCCGGCTGCCAAACTTGAAAGCAACATCAAAACCGATTCCAAGGAAAGCAAAAAATATGACGCGCCCCGCAGCCCGCCGTATCAGCGGCTTCTGGAATCGGACGCGCTTTCTTGTGAAGTAAAAGCGGAACTGTCCCGGCTCTACGGGCTTTACAATCCGGTCGGGCTTCAGCGCAATGGCAACAAGGCCGCCCTCGCGTTGCGGGCGGACTAAACTTGCTTTTTTCTACATCTCAAGGCGCGGCCTTGAGACGGCATCCAGCCCTAAAGTTACAT
>JAIRLZ010000064.1 GCA_031259035.1 Treponema sp.
TCGGCGTTTCCTCGCTGCGGGAAAGGGCTGGGCTTGCGCGGATCACGTTCAGCAAAGTGGCGAAGTTGAGCGTGGATCGGCTCATCCGGCTTATGAAGGAGTCCGGAGGCAAGGTGAAGCTCGATCCCAAGCAGGCGAATGTCGTGACGCTCGCAACCGGAACTATCGGACTCAAAGAAAAAAGTGAATTTATCAGAGAAAAGTTGGTTGCGCTCTCTGGATAGGTAGAACTTTTTATCGTTTTGAGCTATACTATACTATACACTATGGCAGATAAAATGCTGAAATACATTCTAAGACTGCTGAAGGACGATCCTCCTCCTAAGCTTGATAAAGAATTTGCCCGCATACCGGAATTCCGTGAACTTTATAAGGAACTCATATCCATACGAAAAATACTTTCCGGCATGAAGTCTGAGGAGAAGGTGTTTAAGGAACGGGAGACCCGCCTTCAGTACCTGGCGAATCACGATCCGCTTACCGGCGCCATAAACCGCCGTGCTTTTATGGAGCGGGCTCTCGTTGAAATAGAGAAAAACATGAGGAATAGCACGCCGTGCGGTGTTGTGATGATGGATCTTGATTTCTTTAAAAAATTTAACGACACATATGGGCATGTAGCGGGCGATAAGGCGTTGCGCCATCTGGTGGCATTGATCAGCGCGTCTATGAGAAAGAACGATTTTCTAGGACGTTACGGCGGCGAAGAGTTTCTCTTTTTTTATGACCACGCGGACAAAAAAACCGGCATCGCCATTGCCGAGCGGTTTAGGAGAATGCTTGAGACATCGCCGGTACAGCTTGAGACGGGACCCACTTTCATAACGGCGAGTTTTGGCGTCGCCTCTATTGATGGTGAGGATGCCAAAGGCGGTGTAAATGATGCGTTTATAGAAAAACTCATCAACCATGCGGATCAGGCGCTTTACGAGGCGAAAAACTCAGGCAGAAACAAGGTCGTATCTTTTGGTGGAGATGAACACGCCAAAATAAATTTGTAAAGCATGTAAAAAACGCTTCCCTTTTTAGGAATATATGGTATACTAAAAAGCATTCAATGAACCTCCCCGCCCCAAGGGGCGGGGTATCTTGTAAGCGTCGCATTATTTACGAGGTTCGGCGAACCTTCGGTTCGACTGTAAGGAAATTATGTAACGGTGATGGTTTGCGGAGCAAACCCGCCTGCTGCCATTTTTGTTGGCGGCGCTATAATGCTAACCGCCCCAAAGGGCGCGAATAAAGAGGCTTTTTCAGAAAGCGTCCTATGGAGCGGCGCATTTTGAAAAGCCGGCTTGGAGTTGTGGAAAAGCGGGGCTGCAGTCTGCATCCCCGCTCTATTGAGTGTTTTTGGTGAATGTTTGTAAAGGAGGCCATATGGCGATTGATTTAACGGTTTTAATAGTGGATGATTCGCGAATTATGAGAAATACGGTAAAAGGCATGTTTTCTGACATGCAAATTACGTGTAGTTTTATTGAAGCCAGCAATGGAGAAGATGCGCTGGAACAACTGAGCATGTGCCCGATTAATCTGGTGTTGCTGGACTGGAACATGCCTAAATTATCAGGAATAGATTTCCTGAAAACGGTGAGGGCGATGGAGAAGTACAAAACGCTCCCCATTGTTATGGTGACGAGCGAGTCCGCCAAGTACAATGTCATTGAGGCTTTGAAAAATGGAGCCACGGATTATCTTACAAAACCGGTGAATTCTCAAATTTTCAAGGAAAAACTGACGAAAATTCTCAATAAATAGAGGCTTTCCCAAAACGCGCGGAGCGACAGTTTTGGGAAAGGCTCAATAAACTAAAGTAAAGAGGAAAATTTATGGAACAGTATATCAAACCGTTTGTTGATGTGTGTTTGAATGTCTTTAAGGACTTCATAAACGTAGAAGTAAGCGCAAAGACGCCGTACTTTCTGGAAAAAGATTCTATTTTCGGCAATGATATTTCAGCGGTTATCGGATTTACTGGCGAAGCGCGAGGCGCGGTGATTGTCTCCATGCAGCAAAAGCTGGCTATTAAGCTCACCGACATACTTACCGGCGCATCTCATGCGGAGATGGATGACGATGTGACCGACGCGATTGGCGAAATTGTCAACATCATCGCGGGAAACGTAAAACAGAGGTTTGAGGAAAGCTTGGAAATGATCATCTCCCTTCCTACTATTATTCAGGGGAGCGGCCACGCGATCAAGTGGCCCGGCAATCAGGCGCGGATTCTGTGTATACCGTTTAAGATCTTCGAGGACGATATATTCACCCTCCTCGTTGCGATTGAAATAGCTCAGTAACCGGCGAGACACTATGAAGCACGTCTTTGTTTTTAATCCCAAGTCGTTTGCTCAAAAGACACAGATGGATTATATTGTTGACACCATTGGGCAGTTTTTCAGAAAACAGGAAAGACCAAACTTTTCCATTCAAATTTCGCATTTTCCCCGCGACGCCATTGGCATTATAAAAAGAGAAGTGACGACTGCCGATGAAAACGAGACGGTGCGCGTCTATGCCGTGGGCGGCGACGGAATTTTGTTTGATTGTCTGAATGGCATCGTGGGTCTTCCCCATATGGAACTGGCGGCGGTTCCATATGGAAAGACCAATGATTTCGTCCGTATGTTTGGTACAGACAAAATATCGCTTTTCAGAGATATAGGAGCGTTGGTTTCCGCGAAAGCCCTGCCGACGGATGTCATCGCCTTCGGCAGCAACTATGCGATCAACGCGATCACTATTGGAATGGAATCGCTTGCGGTTGTCAACATGAACAGCTTCAGCAGAAAGCATCCCGGGTTGCTCAACCGTTTTAACTTTCTCTACAATCTCTTTTTCACCGTAAGCGGCGCAATCGCCTTGCTTGACCATGATATCTTGTTCCAGCGGTACAACATCATTATTGACGACGGAGACTTCAGCGGGGAATACAGCGGCATAAACATCGCAAACGGCCCCTGTTACGGAGGCAACAAAAGCGCAGTCCCGATGGCGCGTCCGGATGACGGCATTCTCCATACACTGTTGTTTAAACCTTTAGGCGCTATCGGCACACTGTTCGTTTTGCCAAACTATCTTAAAGGGAAAACCCCGTCTAATTGCAAGCTGGTTCAGGCAAAGAAACTTGAAATACGATCTGAACTGCCGTTGCAAATACAGGCTGACGGAGAAATTTTCTTTGACACCAATATTACGATTGAGGTTAAACCGGCAGCCATACAGTTCGTGGCTGTCGATAATTTGACGTATGGCAAAGCTAAAGGTTAAAATATGAAAAACATTAGCGGTAAAAACAGGAAGAGATTTTCTTTTCAGGTTGGCAATGCAATCGCGTTTCTGGGAATATTACTGCTGGGATGCATCTACGGCGCTGTTATGCAGACGCAGGGATCGCCGGGGATATTTGTAATGATGATGGTTATTACCCTCACCGGATTAGTTGTCCTTGTTGTTGTATGTAGAACCATCAGCAATTATGAGAAGTTGGCTTTCTGGACGCCCGGCATTTTCTTCGCCTTTCTCAGCGTATTGCAATCGATCCAATCAAGAGGAGGCGCATGGGATGAATACTACTTGCCGCTTTGTATAGCGTGTTGCATTTTAAGTTGTCTGTATGACAACTATACGCAAACCCTTCTTTTTGTCATTGTACAAAACCTGACGCTTGGCGTTATGGCGCTCTCCAACGTTCCCTTTATGGGACCAAACTCCGACAAGATTCTTCACCTTCTCAACCCTGAACTGTATGGAGGAATATCCATAACGACATTGGGGTGGATGAGTTCGGTGGTCGCCGATTTTATGCTGATGGTTGCTTTCGGAGTTTTGTACAGAAGGACTAAAGCCGCGCTTGAGCGCCGGGATTCGTTCAAAACCCTCATGGACACCACGCCCAACTATATAGCGATGGTTGACGATCTGAATAGGGTGATGAATATCAGCAGCAACCTTGCGAAGCTGGCGAATATTGAGAACCCCGAATGGGTTATAGGCTCCCCGGTTATCGATCTTTTTCCCTCAATGGAGATGAAAGAACTGGCAGGCGATCTTCTTAGAAAAACAACGCGCAATTATGAAGAAATGTGGGAGTGCTGGATCAATGGGGAACATCGTTATTTCAAGGCCTTAGGCGATGACTTGCCGGATGAGAAGGGCATCCTCATCAATCTGATCGATATGACGCACTTGGCTGAACGCGATGAAATTGCCGCCATGAAGGACAACCTTGACATCGGAATCTTCTTTATGGATAAAGATTACATCATTCAAGACAATTATTCCAAGTCGCTGCCCCGGATTCTGGGCGTGAAAGACCCCTATGGCATGAATTTCACCGATTTGCTGTCGGCGTCGGTGACGCCCAGCGAGTTGATCGCTATTAAAGATTATTTTGTCATGAGCTTCGAAAAGCAGTTCGATCAAGAGATGCTGGACGACATCAATCCTTTGAATGAGTTCCGTTATTACATCGCCGCGTCCAAAGAGTGGAAGATTCTCCATGTGGAGTTTGTCACCGTTGAGCGGGGGCATGGGCAAACCATGCTCATGGCCTCCATTTACGACATCACCGCCCGCGTTGAGTTGCAAAGAAAACTCGCGGAAGAGGAGAAGAGGCGGCAGGAGGAAATGCGCAGCCTGTTTGAGCTTATCAACGTGGAGCCGAAAGTGTTCGATGAATTTATGGAAGACGTGAATTATGAGTTCGAGCAGATTGACAACATTCTCAAGAATCAGGAACTTACAGCGCATGAAAGCCTGGTCGAGGTCTACAAATCGGTTCACGCCATAAAGTCAAACGCCGTCATTCTCGGACTTGCGACATTCGGAGGGAAAGTCCACGCGCTCGAATCGGACATCAAGCGGATGCGGGAAGCGGAGGAGACGCCGTTTTCCGACATGCTTCATTTGACGCTGGAAATAGAAAAATTGATGCAGGAGAAGCAGAATTTCCGCGTCACGCTGGAGAAGATCAACTCGTTCAGAAGCGGGGCGAAAATAAAAAGCAACAATGACATGCTGATCGAGGCGTTGACAAAAGCGTGCGAGAAGGCGTCGGCGGATTTGGAGAAGAAAGTCAATTTCGTGGTCGACGTCGATCGGGACGTCATGTCGAAGGGGCCGCGGCGCGTGATGAAAGAGACGCTTATGCAGCTTGTGAGGAACTCGGTGGTGCATGGGATAGAATCGCCGGAGGAGCGGACGGCGAAAGGCAAGGATGAGACTGGCGTCATATATCTTTCCATCAAAACGGAAAAGGACATGATCCACATACGGTTGAGGGACGACGGCGGCGGGATAGACTACGACAAGATTCGGCGGAAGGCGCTTGAGCGCGGATTTATCAAGAGCGAGGCGGAAGGGCGGGATAAAAACAAGCTGCTGCACTTCATCTTCGCGCCGGGCTTCAGCACCGCGGAGACGGAGACGGTGCATGGAGGGCGCGGGATCGGCTTGAACATCGTGCGCGACAAAGTGAAAGAGCTTGGGGGGAACCTGAAGATACAGAGCGAGAAAGACAAGGGGACGGCGTTCAACCTCTACATTCCATTGCCGCATGAGGGGTCTGCGGAGGAGAAGGCGGCTTCTTAGGTGAAGATAGAGTTATTTTCTTTCTGCGACTTTGCCCAAGAAAACAACGGCAAGCTGACGATTGTAGGCACATTTGACACCATCATAGCCCGCTCGTTTCCATGCGTGCATCCGCAGCTTTCCGTTGTGATCCGTATCCGCTTCGATTTGTGGGAGTTTTCCCATCATAAGTTTATGATCGAAACAAGGGACATTAACGGCGATATGTGCATGGATCCCATACAAGGCGCATTGTCTGTAAATGGGGTCGGCAACGCCACCGCAGTCTCCCACCTTTTGTTTACCATCTCAAACTTGAATTTCAAGAACAATAGCATGATAAATTTTGTGCTTTTCGTTGACGACAAAGAACTCGCCTCCATTCCGCTGTACGTGCGGAAGGCGGGCCGGAATTGATCTATGTGAGCCTGTTCCAAAACGCGAACTGCATTCGGGTTGGTTTTGGAACAGGCTCATTTGTTTATTCTATACCAATCCGCAATCCTGTCCGCAAGGGGGCGCAACGCCTGAACCGACGCGTACCCCGCTTCCTCGGCGCCCTCTTGAGCCGTACGGATGTACTCGTGCATGTAAGGGAGTACAACCCGTTCTTTTACCGCAAGCCAATTCTGCGGGAGGATATTCGGCGGAGACAGGAAGGCGTCGGGCGGCATGTGTCCCAAAAGGCTTGGATAAAAGCGTGGGAACACTTCTTCCGTAACATTTCGCATCGCTGAAAAACCGCCCGCTATACCGAAAAGGATAGTGTTAAGTTGCAACTTTTTGTTGTTTTCCAGCAGCAAACGTTGCGTTTCGGCTTGAAAAAACCACTTGGTAAAAGCATCCGCTCCCTTGCCAGGTCTTCCTTGCTGGTAAAGGCCGTAATACACGGTGTCTTCGCCTAACGGAATATGTTCTTCTTCAGCAAGCCAGCGAAAGTCAAGGTTTGATTGTTGATCGTAATCAAGCGTAAAAATTTCAGAGCTGTTCATATAGGAAAAGAGTATGCGCCCCTGTCCGATAAGTTTCACAGGAGGCTCGAAAAAATACTTGAAAGTGAAATCATTAACCGCTTGTATGGAGGAATTCGCTTCGTTTATCCACGCCTTGTCGTATTCCAGCGCCCGCTCCAGCATCTCCGCATTCCACGACAAGGGGTCCCCTTCCCGAAAATCCGCGTTAAGAAGCGCCGCGCTTACAAAAAGAAAATCGTCATCCCAGTTGGGAGAAAAGCCAATTCTGGTATATGCGCCCCTGTTTATAACATTGTACGCCTTGGCTCGATCTTTCGCTTCTTCAAGGCTGATGGTAAAATGATTGGACATAAGCGCGCTGTTGTCCCGGGCAAACACAAAGGCAGGAATGTTGAATGACACCGGCAGAAGGTACTGCTCATCGTCAACAACGCCGAGTTCAAGCAGCTTGGAGTAAAAGAGGCTGCCATCAAGGGAGTTGTCTTTTAATATCCAGTCCAGCGGCTTAAACAAATGCCTGGTTGACGCGCTTTTCAGCCAGCGTCCAACCACAATATCAGGTTGTTCAACCGTAGAAGTCAATTTCTTTGCGGTCAATTCAAAATAATGAGTCTCAACCTTGTATTTTGTTTGAGAAGCGTTAAACGCATCGCTGTACAAGGCGAATTCGGGGACATCTGTCCACAGCGTCACTCTTTCCGGTTCCACACAAGAAAGTATGGACAGAGCGGCAAAGGAATAAGTTATAAAAGCGGGAATATCTCTTCGCATAATATATTTTATTTTTATTTTTTTCGCTTGTCAATCTGTAGCGACCATAGTATGATAAGATCATGAAAGTCAGTGACGCTGATATCATAGCGTTGATTGAATCGCTCAATAATCATTATCAGACGAATATAGCGAGCCGGTTTATGAAGCCTCTCTTGCTCCAATTGCCTGTAAAAAAATGGGTGTGGGATACTATTGATTCCTTCGTACAAAACAACGCTCTTTTTGACTGCCAACGATTTAATTATGATGATTTATACCAGCAACTACTTGCGTTTTCTCATTTTATCATTGCAACACGGCGTCAACTCTTGCCTGTGTTGAGAAATCACACCTTGAGGTTCTCCGGTCCTGACAAGATTCTGATGGATATGGCTGTCAACACCTTTCCCTCCAATATAAACCTTTTAGCTGAGTATACAAAACAACTCTACTACAAACTTGTTGAGTTTGACAAAGAGAACGTAATAGCTGGAGAGTCCCCCCGCGTATCTCAAATACGGGGAACTTGAAGATATGCTATCACGATAGTACGCTTTGGAGAAACTGGCGGGTCCGCTCATTGTTCGGGTTGCTGAACATCGTTGCGGGCGTGTTAATTTCAAGAACTGAGCCTTCAAACATGAACACAACCTTATCGGCCACTTCCCGCGCAAAGCTCATCTCATGAGTCACTACAAGCATAGTCATGCCCAACTGCGCGAGGCTTTTCATCACGGCAAGCACCTCTCCCACCAGTTCAGGATCAAGGGCTGACGTCGGCTCGTCAAAGAGCATAATCTTGGGCTCCATCGCCAAAGCCCGCGCAATAGCGACCCGTTGTTGCTGGCCGCCCGAAAGCTGGGAGGGATAAACGTCAATTTTATCGGCAAGACCCACTCGTTCAAGCAGAGCCAGCGCCTTTTCTTTCGCTTCTTCTTTTGCAATCTTCCGTACATGCACTGGGGAAAGCATGACATTCTCAAGCGCGGTTTTGTGCGGGAAAAGGTTGAACCGCTGAAAGACCATGCCTACTTCCAAAAGCGCCATATTGCGCTCATGGAGCGGCATTTTGACCTTGTTAATTCCGTTTTCATAGTCAAAAAGCAACTTGTCGTCAATGTAGATTTGCCCGGAGTCAATTTCTTCCAGCCTGTTAAGAGATCGAAGATAGGTTGATTTTCCGGCGCCCGACGGTCCTATGATACAGACCACTTCTTGGGGCTGCACTTCAAGGGAAACGTCTTTCAGCACGTGAAGATCCCCTCTAGCGCCATGAAATGTTTTATTGACGGCAACGGTGTTAATCATTGACATGGGGCGCCTCACTCGTATATGGAATGTCGTTTTTCCATCTTGTGGAAAATAAAGGTAAAGACCGCGGTGATAATAAGGTAAAGGATCATCGCCGGTATGTACACAAGCGCGGAGGCGGTGGACGATGAGATGGAACGGGTCACCTTGGTTATATCCGCAAGGGCTATGATCGATACAAGGGAAGCGTCTTTTAGCACCATGATGAATTCGTTGCCAACAGGCGGAATAAGCCGGCGTATTGATTGGGGTATGACGACCAGCCTCATGGTCTGGGCGTAGGACATGCCGAGCGCCCGCGAGGCCTCAAACTGCCCCTTGTCTATGCTTTGAATCGCGGCTCTGATGATCTCCGCGCAGTAGGCCGCGGTGTTTAAACCAAACGCGATGAACGCGGCGACAAACCGGTTGTTTATGGTTAACACGCGGGAGATTTCGGGAAGTCCATAGTAAATGAAATAAAGCTGCATAAGGAGCGGGGTTCCCCGAAAAAAGAAAATATACGCGCTGCAAAATTTGTTGACAATGATGTTTTTTGACATCTTTCCCAGCGCCAAAAACAGGCTTACAATCAGCCCAGCGAAAACAGACAGAATAGTCAGGGAAATGGTTATCTTCGCGCCGTCTAGAAGCGGCGGAATCCAACTGATCATTTTCTGTAAAGATGTCATACTACCACCTTATCGCGGAATTTTTAAAGGGAGCGTCTTTCCAACAGACGCTCCCTGTTCTTACATTGCGATTGCTACTTCCGGGCGGAGCTTACCATATCCATCTTGAAAACATCCTGGGAAATTTTAAGAATGGTTCCATCGGCAAACAAAGCGTCCAGCGCCTGATCAATTGCATTGGTCAACTGGTCATTGCCTTTCTTGAGGCAGATGGCGAACACTTCATCAGCTTCGCCCTGCCATACGAGATTGAAGGGGGAATCGGCGGGCGCGATGTAATCAAACGCGACGAGGCTGTCGCATACAATGGCGTCCACCCGTCCGAGCCTCAGATCGTCAAAACAGTTGAGGACTTTGTCGTATTCATACGGTTCAAATTGAAGTCCGTCAGCGGCGAGTTTGGTCATATAGATGTCGGAGGTGGTTTCCGCTTGATAGGCGACGCGAAGTCCGCCGAGTTCTTCCGGCCGCGCCGCCGTTACGGTGGTGTCCTTGAGGACAACCAACGCTTGCGCGTTTCCGATATAGGGTTTTGTGAAATTATACGCCGCTTGGCGTTCCGGCGTAACGGTTACCGCAGACATGATGCAATCGTATTTCCTCGTGTCGACGCCGGCGAAAATGCCGTCCCACGCGGTGTCCACAAATTCAACTTGCAGTCCCAACTTGGCGGCGATTGCTTTTGCCATGCTTACATCAAACCCAATGGGGGTTTTCCCGTCTGTATCGAAATATTCCATAGGCGGATAGCCAATCTCCATGCCAATGGTCAACACGCCCTGTTTAATGGTCAATCCGCCGCTTTGCGCCTGCCGGGGCGCCTCGCCGGCGCCGGTTGCAAACAAGCTCCCCGCAACGAGACATCCAATTAAACCCATACAGAAAAATTTTTTAAAGTTCATTGTATTCCTCCTGCGCGTAGTATAACTTTTTATGTTTTTTTGTGTCAATGGATCATTTCCCAAAACCCGGTTGGTTTTGAGAAAAGATTTCGAAAAAATGGTCTACAGCCCGTTTTTCTCTCTAAATGCAAGTCCGCTTTCCCAAAACTAACGCCCTGGGGCGCGTTTTGGGAAAGGCTCAATGGATAGCGTTTTAAAAAGCGGGAAAATTTAAGAAAGCGCGCTTTTTGGGCAAATTTAAACCGCGAAAAACCCCGCCGCGCAACGAAGCCGCTATGTACGCGCCGCTTCCGCCGACACTCAGCGCATGGCGGGCGCTATTCAAGCGCCTCTGGCGCCGCCGAAGGCGCGGATTTCGTCGCAGTACTCGCAACGGTAAGTGCGCAATTCCGCGTTCTCAAGGTGGAAAACGTGCGGAATATACGCTTCCGTCGAGGTTATGCAGCGCGGGTTTTTACAACGGAGGATGTTCTCGACCCGCTCAGGGAGGCGCAACCGGATCTTTTCGCGGATTTCCTCGTTTTCGATGATGTTCACCGTGATGTTCGGATCGATAAGCCCCAAGACTTCAAAACTGATGGCAATCGTATTGTCAATTTTGATGATGTCTTTGCGACCCATAGTCGGCGATTCGGCGTTTAACACAAACGCCGCCATGTCGTCAGTCTTGTCAAGACCCAGCCAGTTGAAAATCTTTATGCCCTGTCCAGCCTTGATGTGATCGATGACAACGCCGTTTTTTATTTTCGCTATATTCAACATACAACCCCCAAAATGGACGCCAGCAACGCCATCCGTACATACATGCCGTATTTCGCCTGTCTGAAGTACGCCGCCCGCGGATCCGCGTCCACTTCCGGCGCGATCTCATTGACGCGGGGCAGCGGGTGCAGCGCCATCATGTCTTTTTTCGCCATGCTCATTTTCTCCCTGTTGAGAATATAACTGTCTTTGAGTCTAATGTAATCTTCTTCATTGAAGAAACGCTCCCGCTGAACGCGGGTCATGTACAGTACGTCAAGCGTTCCGATCACCGCTTCAAGGTTGCCGGTCTCCGTGTATGAAACGCCGGCGCCGGCAAGACTTCTGGTGATGTACGGCGGCATCTTGAGCTCCGGCGGCGAAATAAAAACCATCTCAACATGAGGATAGCGGGACAGGGCGTTTGCGAGCGAATGAACCGTACGTCCAAACGTGAGGTCTCCGCAGAAACCGATGGTAAGATTACCCACCGCGCCCCGTATCCGGCGAATGGAAAGCAGGTCCGTAAGCGTTTGGGTGGGGTGATGATGGCCGCCGTCTCCGGCGTTGACAACCGGCGCGTCGGAATAGCGGGACGCCAGCAGCGCCGCGCCTTCCTTGGGATTTCTCATCACGATGGCGTCCGTATAGCAGGCCACGGTGCGGACCGTGTCCGCAAGGCTTTCGCCCTTCGACGCGGAACTGGAAGCGGAATCCGCAAAGCCAAGGCACGTTCCGCCAAGTCTAAGCATCGCCGCCTCAAAACTCAAGCGCGTTCTGGTGCTTGGCTCAAAAAACAGAATGCCCAACAGTTTGCCCTTGCAGGAATCCCGCAGATACTCAGGCTCCCGCTCGATCTTTTCAGCCAGAGAGAACAGTCCGTCCATCTCTTCCAGCGTAAAGTCATCCGGCTCTATGAAATGCCGTCCTGTCAACATCTATCATCCTCCTAAAAAAACGCCTGGCAGCCGCTTGTAGGGTTTCATGGGTTTTTTCGTTGAAAAAACCTATGAAAATCACGATGTATGGGTCGCTTGCGACCCTGGCGCTTGGCAGTTTGCAATGTAAAAATCGACTGATCGGCGATTTTTGGAGATTTTATGCGCGAAGCGCAACAAACTGCTATGGATCTGTTCAGAAACAATATGACCAAACGGTCATGTTGTTTCCTAATTGCGCAAGCAATTAAAACAAAATGCCGTGCATTTTATTTATGAACAGTTCCTATGGGATTGCCATAGGCGCTTGTTTCAATGTCCTTGCTCTAAAATCGTTTTAAATTCATCGGAAACATGTAGAAACAGATCGATCAACTCCGGATCGAACTGGGTTCCTTTTCCATCTTTGATGCATTGCACGACCTCATCGTGAGACTGCCGTCGCAGGTTATAAGGTCTCTGAGAAACAAGCGCGTCGTACACATCGGCGATAGCCATAAGACGCCCCTGAATCGGTATCGATTCGTCCGCCAACCCGTAAGGGTAGCCTGTTCCATCCCACCTTTCGTGGTGAGTTCCCGCGAATAGTTTCGCGTATTTAAAAAACTCATAGTCCGGCGCGTCCTCTTCAAGTTTCTCAATAATTTCCACTCCGTAAACCGTGTGTTTTTTCATTTCCTCAAATTCCGCGCCGGTCAGCTTTCCCGCTTTCAGCAGGATGGCGTCGCTGATGGAGATTTTTCCTATGTCATGGAGTTGTGAAGATTGGAGCATGGTCTCCAGGTCATCCCATCGCGTTGTTTCCTCATGGTAAAGCCCGCTTTCCAACATAGCTTCAACGAGTATC
The DNA here is from genome assembly GCA_031259035.1 of Treponema sp. GTDB lineage: Bacteria > Spirochaetota > Spirochaetia > Treponematales > Breznakiellaceae > JAIRKH01. Next base: position 12,706 of record JAIRLZ010000064.1, read on the forward strand.
TTGAGGTAGTGGTAGGTTCGTCTCAGATGCCCTTTATTTGAGACATTGCGGAACTCTATCAAATCAATGACCGTATTGAACATGGAATTTTGCATACCGAGAATAGTTTCCGTTTTTTTCAGTACAAGCCGCTCCAACTCTTTGTTGTAGATTTTCAGCGTGTTTTTTTGGCTTTCCAACAATAAATGTATCTCAATCCGTTTCAACAGAAGCGCCGGCGAGAACGGTTTTGTGATATAATCAACCGCTCCGAGGCTAAGCCCTTCAAGCTCGCTGTTGTTGTCGTTCCGTATGGTCAGAAAAATAACTGGTATATTCGCAGTCTCTTTGAAGGCTTTGAGGCGTTTTATCACCTCATACCCATTCATATCAGGCATTTCTATATCCAGAAGCAGAATATCAGCCTTCACCAGTTCAAGCAGTTTAAAGAGTTTTTCCGCAGAAGGCGCCGTAAAAATATCATAATGTTGGGATAGGATGCTCTTTCCCAAAGTCAGGTTGATGATGTTGTCATCAACCATTATTACTTTCTTCCGTATAGCCCTCATGGGAATATGATAACACATACAAAAATTTGAAACAAGGGGGCGCGGCGCCACATGAAAAATGGCGCCGAAAAGAGCCTACGCCTCACATTGAACATGACGCCCAACTTACAACAAGTCCGTCCCGCGCTTCGTCAGCGG
>JAIRLZ010000215.1 GCA_031259035.1 Treponema sp.
CGCTTTAAGACTTCGCCGACACCGCGTTCGTCAATCGTCTTGAACGGATCGGCATCCAGCAAATTCTTTTTGAGACAGGCAGACACAAAAGAATCCGCGTCATCACGGTTGAGCGCGAACATCATCCGCGTAAGGCTGTTTGTCTCAAAACTGAAAAAGTCCGCATATTCGGCAATCTCTTTGGCAAGAAAGGCGGCGCGGGGCACCTCAATAATCGCGCCGAAACGGAACGGAATCTTTGTGCCGGTCTTGTCCTGTACCTTCTGCCACACCGCCTCCATCCTCGGCCTTATGAGCGCAAGTTCTGCCGGGTCGAATACCAGCGGAATGATGATTTCAGGATGAGCCGGGATGGTCTTTTTAACGCAATCCACCGCCGCAAGACCGATAGCCTCAATCTGCATATCGTATATCTCAGGATAGGTTAGGGCGAGACGGCACCCCCGGTAACCGAGTGTCAGGTCCTGATCGCTCAGCAGGTCGATCCTCGCCTGAACGTCTTTTGTCTTCACGCCAAGATGGGCGGCAAGCGCCTCCACATCTGCCTTGGTATGCGGCATAAATTCGTGAAGCGGCCGGGCAAGCAGACGGATCACCACGGGCTTTCCGTTCATCGCCTTGAATATCCAGACAAAGTCTTTTTTCTGGAATGGGAGCGCCTTCTTTAACGCCGACCTCCGCTCCTCAACCGTTCCGGCAAGGATCGCCGCCTGAAAATGAAGGAGTGTCTTCGGGTTGAAGAACATATATTCCGTGCGGCACAGCCCGACCCCGTCCGCGCCGAATTCAACCGCGCGTTTGGCCTCCTCGCAAATATCGGCATTGGCGCGAATGCGGAACCCCTTGATCTCGCCGCGAAGCGAATCATCCCGCACCTTGTCGCACCAGCCGAGAAAAGTCTCCAGTTCTTTCGTGATTTTTGGAACAGCTTTCTCCTCTTTTTCTTCCTCTGTGTGCCGCGCCGCCTTGCCCTCTACCGGCCTTTTGTCAGATGCGGCAAGCGTTTCCGTGGCATGAGCCTCCACAGATTCGGAAACCGGCTGAAAGAGCGCGTTCAGATGGCTGGGGGTAACGCGGAGGATCGCTTCTTCCTTGTCAATACGCCCCTCTTTCACCATGTCCAGAGCACATTTTACCGCCGCCGCGCCCGACCGCCCGGCACTATCCGTCTGAAGCAGGAACAGTTTTCCCTCCTGAATCGTAAACTCTATCTCCTGCATATCGCGGAAATGCTTTTCAAGCCGGTTCTTCGCGTCGGAAAGCCTTTTGTAGACAAGCGGCATGGCCTTCTGCAAGACCGGAAGTTTCTGCGGCTCACGAAGCCCGGCGGTAACATCCCTGCCCTGCGCGTTTGGCAGGTACGCGCCGCAAAACTCATTCCTGCCGGTGGACGGGTCCCGGCTGAAACACACGCCAACGCCCGAATCACCGTCCTTATTACCGAACACCATGACCTGCACGTTGACCGCTATTCCCTTACATATCCGCAGGCCATTCATCCGGCGCATACCTTCCGTCTCACACCGGGGAACAGCCCGGATTTCCCACGAACAAAACGCCGCGTCAATCGCGCCCCAAAGCTGATCGTGAGCATTTTGCGGAAAATCCCGCTTGGTCTGAGTCCGCACAATCTTTTTGTAGCTGTCAACGAGGCCCTTGAGATCGTCCATCGTCAAAACGCGCTCTGCCGTTGCCTTCTGTCCCGCCGCCGCCGCGTTTGCCGCATCCTCAAAGAGTTTGGTGTCCACGCCCATGACGGTGCTTGCATACATCTGGATAAAACGCCGGTAAGCGTCCCACGCGAAGCACGGATTGCCCGATTGTTCCGCCAAACCGGCCGCCGAATGGTCGTTCAGCCCCAAGTTGAGTATTGACTCCATTGATTGAACCCTTGATTCGACCCGCCCAGCCACCGGAAGCGCCGCCCCCGGCCTTACCGAGACTAAAAGCGGGTTTTTCGAGTCGCCGAGTTTCTTTCCCATGAACTTTTCAAGCCGCGTAAGCGCGTAACGCACTTCGGTATCAAGGTCTTTCGGATATTTTCTGCCGTTTTCAAGGTATGCGGCGCAGACATCGGTGGTAATCGTAAATCCGGGCGGTACAGGGAGTCCCAAATTCGTCATTTCCGCAAGATTCGCGCCTTTCTCGCCGAGAATTTCCCGCATCTTCGCGCCGCCTTCGGCCTTTCCATCACCGAAAAAATAAACATTTTTCGAAAGCATTTCAACCTCGCCTATCTATTCAGTATACCACACCAAGCCGTGTATGGAAACCATTGTCTGCGGAGCTTTTCGTCCTCTGATTTGGATTTTGACGTTAAAGAAAAAACACCCCCCGGGAAAAGGAGGTGATGAAACCCGGGGGGCTGACCCAGATGCAACGATGCTACATAAAGAAGTCCAACAATGTCACACCCTAAGTACTGCTAATAATATAAGCATAAAAACGTTTCGTGGCAAGGAAAAAACGAAAAAAAGAGCGTTTTTTCTCACTTTTTTTAAAAATTTTCGTTTTTTTTCAAAAATATCGTTGCCGGGCCGTCCTTTTCAAGAGAACTATTGTTCTTTTTTGGTGTATTTTAAGTCATAACAACAGACAACTAATCCGTACCTTTCCCCGGCGCATCGGGCAACCGTAGTTCGATGGGCCGGTAATCGACATACTTGACCGGCTCAAAAGACAGCCGCTTGATGAGGTCATGATAGAAGGCATCGTAGGCACTTGCCACAATGCGGCTCTTAAAACTCACGCGAACCGTGATGTTTTTACGAGTTTCAAGGCGTTTTTTGTTCACATACCATGCCATCTCTTTTTTTGTAACTATTCAGCCGTCACCGGGCATCTTCTTGGCGTAAGGCGCGAAGCGGATCCTTCATCAGATAACGCTTGACCTTGCAGCCCGCTCCGGTGTCAGCCGCCTTGGGGCGACAACCCTAAATGTTACGGCTAAAACCCTGGA
>JAIRLZ010000227.1 GCA_031259035.1 Treponema sp.
TGTCCGTCTCCTCAGCTTCGTCGGCCGCCTTTCCCTATGCATACGCCGCGATTCCCCCACCCTCCCGCAGACACGCATATATGAGCCGCGCCTTGCCCCTCTTTTTCCCCGCATACGTCCAAAGCCCATCTATTTTAAGCCGGTCATAATGGCGCCGTTTCGGTTTTATCCGGCGTTCGCCGGATCCGAGGGCTTTCATAACCTTGTCGGCGCCGATTTCCGGTATGGCGTCCCGTATGCCTGCCCCCGGGCGTACTGGTCCGGCGTCAAGCCCTTTTCTTTTTTGCCCGCCCTGCGGCGCTCCCCTCCGGTTTTCCGTGCCGCCGCTTTTCATTCGTTCATGCGCAACCCCATTTCGACCTCCGCTTCCTGCCGGAAGCAGTCGATTTGGCTTGCCTTTTCATATTTAAAAACCAACAAAAAACGCGGATTTTGTCAAAAATCAGCGTTTTTTGGAAAACTTGTGAAAAAACCAACCGGGTTCTTGAACAAGTCCAATGTCTCTAATCCCTCTTTTCTGTTGCTTTTTCGCCGTCTCTCTGCGCCCCTTGCTTTTTTTTTCATGCAATGCTATTCTACTATTATCCAATAGACGTCAGTATGAAAGATTTTATTATTACCGCTACACGCTCTATGCTGTCTTATGCGGAGGAAGTTGTACGTCAAATAACAAGATTTCCCAGATTCGCTCCGTTTGGCGAGTCCATAAACGGCGTTAGACTTTTAAAAATGGAGCCGTTTGCTGACGGTGAAATGGAAGTGGTCATAAAAGAGTCCATACGGGGCAAAAACATTTTTCTTTTTACCGGTTGCGCCCGCAATGAGGCGAACATCGGCATTAATGAGGCGAAAATCGAGTTGTACCACACGATAGACGCCTTAAAACGGGGGCAAGGGGGCAAAATAACTGTATTTGAGCCTTTTGTGTCGTGTTCCCGTTCGGATAGAACGGCGCGGCGCAGTTCCGTAGGGCTTTGGGTGCATTTAAAAACACTTACCGGACTTGGCGTCCAACACTTCATCACCTACCAGTTGCATTCAGATAAATCAAAAACAATGCTTGATCCAACCGTATGTGTAATTGACGATATTCCCGGTCATATCCTGCTTAAACGGTACCTGTGCGATCATTTTATTCAAAATACGGATACGCTCAACAATACTGTACGTAAAAATTGGGCTTTCTGCTCCGTTGACGCGGGCGGTGAAAAACTTGCCCGTGATTTTGCGAACGCCTTTGGCGCTCCTCTTGTGGTGGCTCACAAACAGCGCGATTACTCCAAAGCGAACACCATCGAGTCTATTAACATACTTTCCTCCGAACCATTGGAGGGCAAGACGTTGTGGATCGTTGACGATATGGTCGACACGGGCGGCTCCGTAGTCAGCCTTATCCGCGCTCTTGAGAAACACCGCCCAAAAGAGATCAACATCATAATCATGCACGCTATTTTTTCTGGAAAAGCGTCAGAACACATGAATCAACTCGCCGCGGAAGGGCTTTTAAACAGAATCATCGCAAGCGACACGGTGTACCGCCCCTGTCTGGCAAACGAAATCGGCTGTCTCCACGTGGCGCCTTCCGCCGAAATTTCAGCGCAGATCATCAAAAATATTGTCGCCAATACGCCGATGAGCAGGCTTTTCAAGGCGTTTAACGTGGAAAAATATCTTACTTCACAGAATTTGTTCGGCTAGAAAAGAAGCGACTGAGGGGGATACCCGCACATACACCGATTCGCGGCGTTACCCTTGTCTTGGATCACGCAACACCCACAGCCCGTTCATTGTGTGCGTGACCGCCGCTAAATCCGTAACGCTTGTCGGAAAAGAAGCGGATATCAAGACGGTCGCCGCGCAAGAAAGCGTCGCGCTGGACGGAATAACCATCATTGATCTGGCGTCCTCGCCCAGCCTTGAGGCGTACGTACAGACCTACTACGAGATGAAGCGTGAGAAAGACCAAGCCAAGCTCAAAGCGGGCAAACCCGCGCCGAAACCGGCCTCGCTGGAATCGGCGAGATAAGCATTGCGTCCAAAGACATTGAATCCGCCGAATTCGTTCTTGACGAACTGGCGTATGTCATCGTCAGCTCCGGCAATTTCAAGGTAGTTGACAGAAAGAGTCTTGAAGCCATCAGGAGTGAACAAAATTTTCAGTCATCCGGCGAAGTGGACGATGATTCGGCGGTGTCCATCGGCAAGTTGTTGGGCGCCAACATCGTTATCACCGGAAGCATCACCGGCGTAGGTTCCGCGAGGCGCTTGCGCCTGAAAACCCTTGATGTCAAAACCGCAGAAATCGTGACGATGGCGTCGGAGGAAAAAACGGGCTTTCGACCGTTTTTTCCAAAGCCTTTTGTTTATGACACAGCGCGAGCCTTGTAAACGATATATGCGAATATCTCACACCTCTTGGAGCGAAAGACGGCGCCCGCCATTACATCCGCTCTTGCGCAACCAACGGGCAGTACGCTATCATAAGCGCCATACCACCATAAAGGAGCATACAATGGATTTTGTAAAAAATATGCGTGAAAAAGCCGCCTCCATGCGGAAAAGGCTTGCGCTTGCGGAAGGCGCGGAACCCCGCACCATAAAAGCGGCGCGCATTCTCGTTGATGAAAGACTCGCCGGATCCGTAACGCTTGTCGGAAAAGAAGCGGATG
>JAIRLZ010000119.1 GCA_031259035.1 Treponema sp.
TCGACGGATACGACCTTTCCCCCGGAACCGGACTGGACGGTAGCCCTTCATTCGTCCCGGGCGTTGAACATGGCGTCTATGGATTATGCCAATGAATATTCCGCGTTAATCGTAAAGCCCGGGGACATTGAGGCGAATTGGCGCGCCTGGGTGAATGAAAAAACGCCCGTCATCCAGCCGGTTTTGGATGAGTTGAACGCGAAAAAGTAGCGAGAAGGAATTCTTATCCGCAGCCGGAATCAAAAATTCCGGCTGCGGATAAAACCGCGCTTCAATGATGCGGCTGGCAGGCGCGCTTCGAGGTTGCCTCCGTCAAGCTGACCGCCGCTTGCGGCAGATGGTTTTACCCTCTCTTCCCGCGCGGAATTCGCCGCCTTGAGGTCAGCGTTGTGCAGCGTAATGTGTTCGGCCAGCCTGTAATGTTCAAAGCCGTAGATATGCGCTTCAAGGTCAAGAGGTTCCTTCAAATTTCGGTTCACGGCGAAGATCGTGAGTTCCTCTTTTTCTTCATTACACACGGAAACGCTTTCCAGATACGGTACGTCGGTATATTCGGCTGAATCGTACTTTTCATATGTGATAGAGCCGTACAGAACCGTGCCGCGCCCATATTTCTACGTGCGCGCAAAGGGATAAAAAATTGTCTGCCGCCATGCCGCGCCGCCGGGTTCCGTCATAATAGGCGCGATGACGTTTAGCAGTTGGGCGAGACAGGCGATCTTCACCCGGTCGGCGTTTTTTAACAGGGTAATCAGCATACAGCCGACAACGAGGGCGTCCTCCATCGTGTAGATGTCCTCAAGACGAGATGGCGCTTCAATCCACTTCTTGATGGTTTGATCCTGACCCATGCTATGAAACCTGACGTTCCACTCGTCAAATGAGAGATTCACCTGTTTTTTGCTCCGTTTTTTAACCTTAACGAGATCGCAGATACTCGCGACTGTTTTGATAAAACGGTCCATTTCAAGACTCCGCGCAAGGAAATTCGGCGCGTCATTTTCATGGTTCGCAAAGTAGAGATGAAGCGAGACATAGTCTACATGCTCGTACGCATGATCGGGTACGGTCTCTTCCCATGTTCCGAATGTCGGCATACGAGGGCTTGACGAGCCGCAGACGACAAGCTCTATTGACGGATCCGTCCACTTCATAACCTTCGCCGTCTCCGCGGCGACGCGCCCGTACTCTTCCGCCGTCCGATGGCATATCTGCCAATGCCCGTCCATCTCATTGCCGAGACACCGCAATTTGATGTTGTGCGGGTTTTCAATGCCATGACTGCGCCGGAGATCGCTCCAGTAGGTTCCTTTTGGAAAGTTCGCGTATTCAAGCGCGTTGCGCGCCTCTTCCGGACCGCGCGTGCCGAGGTTCACCGCGTACATCACCTCGGACGCGGCGTCTTTCGCCCACTGCGCAAACTCATTAAGGGACTGTTCAGAAATAACATGACCGTTTGGTCATGTTATTTCTGAACACTTCCTAAGCCCAACCTTGTTTGACTCAAGCGTCATCCACGTGAGATCCATACGTACGGGTCTTGCATCCACAGGGCCAACGCCGTCCTCCCAGTTAAAACCGGATACAAAATTGCCGCCCGGATAACGGATGACAGGAACATCAAGCTCCCGAACAAGGTCTATCACATCTTTGCGGAACCCGTCGCCGCCAGCTTTGGGATGACCCGGTTCATAGATGCCGTTGTAGACAGCCCGCCCAAGATGCTCAATAAATGAACCGTAGAGCCTCTTGTCGACCGCGCCGATTGTGAATTCCCGGTGAATAATCATCTTTCCTTTCATATAAGCCTCCTTAAAATATAATATGACTAGGCTGTTCCAAAACGCGCCTTATGGCGTCAGTTTTGGAACAGCTTCTTACCCCTGGAGAAAATTGGATAAGCCACAAATGCCAAGCCCATAAAGAATTGGCGATTTTCTCCAAAAGCCTGTTCCAAAACTAACCCGAACCGCAGGTTCGCAACCGCAGGTTCGCGTTTTGGAACAGGCTCTGACTATTAAGTTGCCTCCGCAACGACTGGATTTACGAAATTTTTATAAGTGATGGTTTCTGTTGAAGCGCAGGCGCAAAGGAGACGGTCAAAAAGTTCCGACGCGAAAAAGCGACGGTTCATCCGAAAACAAAATTCATCAAGATATGCCTAAAAATGGCCGCCGTCTAATCCGTGACAGGTCCCTATGTGCGGTCGAACTTTACCGGTTCATGCGTATATGTTCCCGATGAAAACGCCGTGGCATAGGAACTATAGGCATCACCGCTTATCACCGACCCTTCAACAATATTCTTTTCGGCAAAACCAGCCATGCCGTCACCGGTCAAGCTCCCGGCAACCGCCATCTTGGTATATTGGGGATTTCCCTTTTCGTTTAAGGAAACAGCCGCGAGCGCTTTTGTCTTTTCCGTTCCACAGCCTCGTTTCCCTTCATTTTGGGGGACTCCAAAGCATGAATCATCTAAAGGCGGTGAACTTATCACTTATTAACGACAAAAGACTATGCGGGGGCTTGACAAATTCATGCTTATATGATATATAAAATGACATGCGGCTGTCGTATACCGGTATTACCCGAGCTTCCCAAGCTCGTGAAGGGGGTTCGACTCCCCTCAGCCGCTTGAATATAATTGTTAAACGGCATGGCAACCGCGCCTTTATTCGCAAAGTCTGGTTTAATACCCCGCCGAATCTTCGATTCGCGCTTGTTGCGGCTCAAATAAGGCGACGCCTGCAAGATTGGTGTTAAACCAGACCTATTATAAATTTCCTTACAGTCGAACCAAAGGTTCGCAAACCGAAGGTTCGCCGAGCCTCCGTTCAAATCAATATAACGCTTAAGTTGCCGCGTCGCAACCTGCGTTTGCGCGCTTGCCGCGTGGAGGCTTATTTTTGCGCATGATATGAGTTTGTCATGCCAAGAACTTCCAGTCCTTATATCATCGTAAAGCGCAAAGACACTACAAAGTTTTTTTGACGTTCAATGACTGCCTCGCCGAGATCGGCGCTCCGCTTCTCATCAAGCATGTCAAACGCAATCTTGAGGAGAGCGTGTCTGTCTCTGACGGATTTATACCGGGAACATCTTTATACAGGCGTTCCATCTCTCCAGGGGTAAGAAGCCGTTCCAAAACTGACGCCATAAGGCGCGTTTTGGAACAGCCTAAATAATCCTATAATTTACTTCAGAGAACCTCTGGAAACTCCGGTCGAACCGCAGGTTCGCGTTTCCAGAGGTTCCTCGGAGAAAATTGCTAATGAACCTCCCCGCCCCAAGGGGCGGGGTATCTTGTAAGCGTTGCATTATTTACGAGGTTCGGCGAACCTTTGGTTTGCGAACCTTCGGTTCGACTGTAAGGAAATTATTTAACTGTGATGGTTTGCGGAGCAAACCCGTCTACTACCATTTTTGTTGGCGTTGCTATAATGCTAACCGCCACAAGGGGCGGGGTATTACACCCCACTGCGAATAAAAACTGAAGTTTTTAGAGGTTCCCTCCAGAGCCTTTCCCAAAACGCGCGAGCGACGCTTTGGGAAAGGCTCAAGAATCATTTTCTATACTTTTTTGAAAACGGCGCCACCACATCTTGCATTAAATCCGGGCCCAGAACAACTTGAACAAAAGCGGCGATATTTTCGGGAATTCTCTGGTAAAACGCCTCCGCAATTCCGCCGGCGACAGCCGCGATTGTATCACTGTCACCGCCTAGTGACACCGCCAGCCTAATGGCGTTTTCAAAATCAACGCTTTCTAAAAACGCGATAATCGCTTCGGGAACAGAACCCTGGCAACTAATGTCAAAATCGTAGGCGGGACGTATTTCATCAATGCTCCGGTCAAGATCATAATCAAATCTGTCAACAATGAATTTCTTAATTTCATCCTTGCTTTTTCCGGTGCGGGCCAAATAAACGGCTGCCGCGGCAGCCTGCGCGCCTTTAACGCCTTCAGGATGGTTATGGGTAACTTCCGCGCTCTTTTTAGCCTCGGCCAGCACATCGTCAATACTATCGCAACACCATCCGATAGGGCTTGCCCGCATCGCCGAACCATTGCCCCAGCTATTGTACGGTTTAGGATCATCAGCGTATATCCACGCCTTAAAATGACCGCCATATCCCCTATGAGGATATGTTCTGCCAAAACACCGGTAGCTTAAAGCGTAATCAGTTTGACGCAAGATCGCATGCATTGTGGCCGCTGTAAGAACACTGTCATCTGTAAAATACGTATCATTGGTAAACAATTCAAAATCCACTGATTTTACATTGTTGAATTCATACGACGAACCAATTATATCACCCGTGATCGCTCCAAGAATGTACTTTTGTCCTCTTGGCTTGCATACTTTGTAGAACATTGCGCTTGTTTTTCTCCTTTAATAAGTTCACCCCAACGAGACTTTTCCAAAACGCGCGGAACGTCCAAACACATTTGCGGCCACCCTAGCAACCTGTTGCGCTTGTAGGTTTTCATGGTTTTTTCGTTGAAAAAACCATGAAACCACGATGTATGGGTTGCCGCGCCTTCGGTTTGCGAACCGAAGGTTCGACGGAGTTTGAGCGGAAGAAAGGGCGCAAAAACGCGCGTTTTCTTCGATTTGTGGCGCGAAGCGCAACAAACTCCTAGGGCGCGGGTATTAAACCCCACCGCGAATAAATAATCCCCGCCGCAAGCGGCGGGGTATTAAACCCCCAACTAATTTTTCACCGCCTCCCGCCATACGCGAAGCGTACACGCTCCGAACTATCCCTTCACTTCCGCAATCGCTTTTTCCCGCGCCGCAATGATCTTGTCGCACCATTCGTCAAATTCAGGATCTTCGATCTGACATTC
>JAIRLZ010000131.1 GCA_031259035.1 Treponema sp.
CTTAATTTCATAAAGTCCGGCTCCCGCTGCCTCGGCTAATGTCTTGGCAAGAGCGGTTGTTACTCCGCTTGCTGAAAAATACGCGACCAATTTCTTACCCATGATTTCTTTCTCCTGTCTTATCACGGCTGCTTTCACCATCGAGCAATACCGCAAACGGCGGTTGATCCGTGAAAAACATACCGATTGCCTAATCTTTACGGGGGAACATATTTTTGGCTTTCGGGAATACCCGGTACGGCGGGTTCTATCTGTCCATGCGGCAAGGGCGGGGACGGTGTTACAGGGGGAAACCCTCTTTGTTCCTGAAAACCTTGTTGATCCCAAACATTACTATTGCCTTCCCGATGAGGGTATCCATGAGGATATACCCTTCTCTTTGGTTTCGCGGCCTCTGTTCCGGCTTTCAAATAGGTGTTACGGCCGATTGCGGCGGCGGCAACGGGTACCGGAACAGGCTGTGGAAATACGAGCTTCAAAAGCCGGCCAATGAAACCGGAAAGAACATAACGGCAATGCATTATCCTCATGGCGCAGGCAAATGGAACAAAATAGAACACCGGCTGTTTGCGTTTATTTCCAAAAACTGGCAAGGCATACCTCTTAGGAGCGTGGCGCTTGTCGTAGCCCTGATTGGCGCGACGGCCCCTGTTGCCGGATTGACCGTGACGGGTGGTATGGATGAATCGAAGTATGAAACGGGTGTAAACATTACCGATGAAGCGTTTAACCGCCTGAATATTCGCGGGGCTGATTTTCACGGCGAATGGAATCACTCTATTGCCGCTGTTTCTTAATATTGTCTAGCAACCTGTTGCACTTGTAGGTTTTTATGGTCTTTTCATTGAAAAGAACCATAAAAACCCCGATAAAGGGGCTGCGAGAAAACTTCGTTTTCTTGGCGGTTTCCGCCTGGCGGTTTGCAAGGTAAAAAATCGCCTTTTCAGGCGATTTTTGGAGGTTTTATGCGCGAAGCGCAACAAACTGCCAGCTTATTTAGTAACAGTCTCTATTAGAAGAGGGACGGCGGCGCGGCAACCGCCGCGGCAATCACCACGGCGGTTGCCGCACTCTGCGCCGTTCCTTACGGCCCGCGCTTCGGGAGCGTTGTCACCGCAATGTTCTCAACAAAGCGCGTAATTCCGGATCCGCCGCAGGCTGCTGATTGGCGCGAAGCGGCGAAGCGGCGTCTTGCGTTTCCGGTATCAACAAAACCTCGTCTCCATCCGCAATCTGGTCAAAAAAGCCGACGCGGGAAAGCGCGCCGGCGGCGATTTCTTCATCAACGACGGTAATGACCAGCGTACCGACCACATCTTCCGGTGAGTACAGGATTCCTATGCCTTCATTTTTGATGACGGTCTGCTTTTTTCTCACCACATCGTAGGTCGCTCCGGCTCTCACCCCATCCGCCTTTCCCTTGTCAATGAGTCCCTGCCCCTGTTTATGCTGGAGCAGTACGCTCCGAAACGGGAGGGATGCGCTTAATTGTTCGATGATTCCGCGGGATGCGTTCCGCAGTTTGTCCGCGCCGGTACGATAGGAAGAGAAGACGCCGGCCGGGGATCCGGTACGCGCCACAAAGAATTCGCCCTTGATCGATATGTCCCGCTCATTTTCATTTACCGATATGATGAGAAAGTAATCCGCGCCAGCTGAACGCGCTTCCCTGAAAGCCGCGGAAAAAGAAGGTTGTCTCAATTCAATGTTCATGGGAGTGATATTTCTATCGTGGATCATAAAGTCTTTTATATAGGAAGCGGTGAGGGCGCCCGCATCCGCATGGTAAAAGCTTGACTGGGAAACGAGTGAGAAAACCGCTACATTCCAATGGCGTCCGACGCTTGACACGGGATCAACGCCCCACTGCCTGTGAAGCGCTTCGGCTAAAAGCGCGTCATAGGCTTCCACCGCGTCATCCACGGTTTTGTCAGCGGCGCCGAGGCGCTGCATGAAGCGCAGTTCGTCAACATAACGCGCAGGGTAGCCTTGCAATCGGAGGATTTCGGCGTATTCCTTCCTGGCAAGCGCGTAGGGATTGATGCGGAGACCGCGGCGGTATTCAAAAAGCGCCTGCTCCGACAGGTTGGCGGCTCTGTAATCGCGGGCGCGGTTGAAGTGGTAGTCCGCCCAGCGTACACGCGCCGGGTCTTCGAGGTTGGTGTCGGCTATAAGCCGCTCTTCCAGCGCAATGCGGATAAATTCGTCGCTCTGGTTGATGGCGAGCGCGTTTATAAAAATGCTTCTGGCGTCGCCCTTGCGTCCAAGTTGGGCGTATGACATGCCTTTGAGGTACCACGCGCTTAAATTTTTCTGGTTGAACGCGATCGCTTCATCAGCGAGACGCGCCGCCTCTTCGTATTTACCTGTTCTGTAACGGAGGTTCGCAAGAAGGGAACGCGCCGAATCAAAGCCGGGCTTATAGAAAAGGGATTTTTCCGCATACGCTATTGCGGAATTGATTCTTCCCGCCTCCGCGTTCAGGTACGCCGCGTAATAGTAGACGCGGTGATCATCCGTGTACTGGAGGAGGGCGCGTTCTATGTAGGACTTCGCCTGCTCCATGTTGCCGAGCGATCCTTGCACAAGCGCGAGGGAGACGAGGAGGCGCCTGTCGTCCGGGTAGCGGCGGACGGCCTCTTGGTAGCGCCGAACCGCATCCCCGGAATGGCCGCGGGCAATGTCAAGCTCCGAAGCGGCGAACAGAGCTTCTTTGTTGTAGGGTTCGCGGGAGAGCGACTCGGCGATCACCTGGGAAGCCGCGTCGAGTTGCCCCAGCGCAATGAGGACAAAGGCTTCAAGGTTTGCAAGGGCTGTGTTTCCTCTCGCAAGAACGCGAGCCTTCCGCACCCATACGAGGGCTTCGTCAAATTCACCTAAATTGTAGTAACACTCGGCGAGCGCGGCGGTGGCTTCCACATGGGCGGAGCTGAGGCGCAGACATTCAAGCAGGGCTTCCGACGCGGAATACCAGTCCTCCTCCACCATAAAAGCGCGTCCTTGATTGTAGTAGGAAGACACGCTTGCGGGAGCTTGCGCGGCTTGCGCATAGAGAACGCCGGTGGCTGCGAATAGTATTATTATAAGAATGAACCGGTATTTCATTTTTTTTACTCCTCGTTTTCACGCTTCACCACTATCTTTACTTTCTGGATTTTGTATCCTTCCATTTCCTGAATGATGAAGTCACATCCATTATACACGGTCTTTTCGTATTTAACAGGAATTTTCCCAAAAAGATCAAACACAAGGCCTCCCAATGTGTCGAAATTATCAACGGGAAGATCAATGTTGATCTCTTCCGCGAGGTCTTCGAGATTGACGCGGGCGTCACAGAGGTACACGCTTTCGTTTATCTTGACTATGTTCTCGGTTTCATTGTCGAACTCGTCCTGAATGTCCCCGACGATCTCCTCAAGGATATCTTCCATGCTCACAATGCCGGAAACGCCGCCGTACTCATCGACTACAACCGCAATATGCACCCGTTTGCGCCTGAGTTCCCGAAAAAGCTCGTCAATGCGTTTTGGCTCAGGCACGAAAAACGGTTTGCGAAGGAGTTTGTGAATGTCGAATTCCTGATTCTTGACAAGGCAGGTGAGAACATCTTTTGCATAGAGAATGCCGATGACATTATCTATGGTCTCTTCGTACACCGGAAAACGGGAATGCCCGCTTTCTGTGATTGCGGCGAGAATTTCATCTCTTGGCGAGCTTGCGTGAATAAAAACCGTGTCAATGCGCGGCGCCATGATTTCTTTTACCGTGGTGCCGGAGAGTTCTATGATGCCTCGTATCATTTCCTTCTGCTCATCTTCAAGAGCGTTGAAGGTTTTTTGTGTTATCTCGGCGTCTTTTTTGAAAAAAGGTTTCATTGTTTTCCTTAACGCGCGCCGAGCGCTTTCCGCGCCCGATCAAGCCCGCGCCGGGCGTCGGTCATCTGCGGATTAATTGACAAAGCCTTCTCGTAAGCCAGAAGCGCATTGGCGTAGTCCCCCGCGCTCTCGCGGGCGTAGGCGAGGCGGGCGAGCCATTCCGCGTTTTTCGGCTGCCAATGCACCGCGGTTGACAGGGCGATGTCCGCCGAATGGAATTTGCCGAGCCTGATGTACAACTCGCCCATAAAGAAGTAAACCTGATCGATGTATCCTCCTTCAGGCGCGTAATTGACGTATTCCTGAAAATAGCGCAGGGCGTCCTGATTTTTGCCCTGATAATAACTGGTTTCTCCAAGGATTTCAATGATCCGCGGGTCGTACCGGTTGACATTGCGCCCCGCCGCCGCGTAGGTGTGGGCTTCCTCGTATCTGCCCAAGCGGATGAGGCTCCACGCCGCGACAACATGGGCGTCAACATTGTTGGCGTTGCCGGCTATTTCTTCCTGACAAATGCTCAACGCTTTTTCATAGTTGCCCGTACGGTATTCAACAACCGCATCCGGTCTTGTCCGGGCGTTTTGGGGGAAAAGTCTGAACGCGGAAAGCAGGAACATGCATACACTGATACACCTCATGCAACGGCGCGTACGGGACAGGTTCATAGCTTGGACGCGGGTTCTTGTACAGAAGGAGAGGAATTTCCGGTCATGGAACAGCGGCCATTGAACAAACAACCCGCTTCCAGACAGATTTCCGTGGTGGTGATGTTTCCTTGCAATTTGCCTGTCAGCGTGATGTGGACTTTCTCCGATGCGTTCACGTTGCCTTTGACGGCTCCCCGTATGACAACATGAGGGGCGGTGATATTCGCGTCCACAACCGCATATTCATCAATGACAAGGAGGCTGGTCGAAAGTATCTCTCCGGTAATTTTACCGCGCGCCAAAAAGGGTTTTTCGAGCCTTGCCGTTCCTGAGAAATCTATATCATTAGATAATACAATATCAAAGTCAGTCTCATCCAACGTTTCATTGCGGGACTCCGTCATTATTTCATAGCCTCCGTTTTTTCAAGTTAAACAACACGTTTATCTAAATAAGTCTATCGACGCGCCTTGTATTTGTCAAGTGGTCGTAGCGCCACATCGAAAATGTTACCGAAAAGGGACCATGCCTCGCAATGAACATCTGGGTGATGATCTACAAAGTATGATGGAGGGATAAAGACAACAGGGGCGCCAAGAGATACTATGAAAGAATGTCAATCACCATAGTTCATAAGCGGCCATGAACCAACCTGTCAAGGATGTCGCTCCTGGGTTATAAACCTCGTCAAAATCATGCTCGTCCGGGGAATGGATGTTCGGGACACCAGCGCCGTGCCAAACATGAGCGTCGCCAAGGTCATAGGCGCTCAAATCAACGAAATACCGCATAAAACCGAAAAGAACTCGCTATGACCGCCTTGAAATCGATGAGTTTTGGACGTATGTGGGGGACAAGAAGAACAACGTATGGCTTGTCTATGCGTATCAGCGGGAAAGCGGGGGAATTGCGGCGTTTGTGCGGGGGAAGAGGGAGCTGAAAACGGCGCAAAACTGAGAAAGCGGATAAAACGACAGGGGATAAGCTATGAGAGGATAGCGATGGATGATTGGGACAGCTTTCTCGCGGCATTTGCGCAGGACAATTATGAGAGAGGGAAGCGGTACACCGTGGGAATGGAAGGGGATAACCGCCGCTTGAGGCGTCGGATAAGGTGGGCATGTGAACGTGTAACAAATTTTGTGTAAGGGGCGTCCGCCCGTCTTTCTTTTTCTCCGCCCGCCCGCATGGCCGGGTATCCGCCCCTTCCGTTTCATCCCCCGCAGCCAATTTCCCCGCTCCGCCGCTTCCCTCCGCCGCTGTATGCCTTATGCGCTTCGTACAAAGGAGTCAAATCAAGCCGCTTCAGGACAAACCCCAGCAGCCGCGCCGAATCGTCTTGGGGAATCACGCCTACATCCATCGGCAGACACAGTCGCTTGCATGAAAACACCGAGCTATGGTCTTTGTTGGGTAGTGTTTTCATATACCCAGTATAGCAGCCGGACGGTTCCGTTGGAATTCCGTCCGGCTCTTTTTTTACCGGCCCGGTCCGCGATAGGGGCGGGCTCCTTTTGGCGTGTCCGCTCATGGACTGCTTTCTGCTGGAGGACTTCTTTTACAGCCCCCGCTATTAAACCATCAGAATGCGAGACGGCTCCGTCAGGCAAGCCTAACCGGGGTTTCCAGTCGCCCGTTCAAGACGAATGACGCCGTTTGTTCGCCGAGCTTCACCAGATAATCGCCCCGAAAGCCGAACATATCCGCTTCGCCGTTTGCATCGGTGGCAAGTTCGGTTGTGGAAAGCCACTCGCCCTTAATCTTGGAAAGCAGCGCGTTGTAAACAGGTTTGGGGCTGTTGTCTTCGCGCAGAAGACCGGATGGGGCTTTGAGCCATCTGCCGTCCGTGCTGTCCCACGTGGTAATCGCTTCCACAAGGGGATGGGCGAACAGAATTTCGTACATTTCGACGACTTCCCGCGCCTGACGCGCTTCGCCTTCCGGCGTACTTTGCCACGAGTCCACCTGCCAGTCGTTCAAGTCTTCTATGTGAGGCGGCATCAGATCTCCTGAAATGATGGTGTTCTCGGTAAAGTGAATTGGAAGCCCGAAAGTAGAGTAACGGTCAAGCGTTTCGAGCAGCTTTTCTTTGCCCCAGAAGCCTTGGTGCTGATGGGACTGTATGCCGATTGCATCAATGGGAACGCCCGCCTGAAGACAGCCGTCTATCAATATTTCATAACTTTTTGAAACGTCAAAGTCGTTGAGTATCAAGACCGCCTGCGGGTTGGCTTTACGCGCCGTGGCAAACACCTCTTTTATGAGACCCACCCGTCCCAGCATCTTGCAGATGCGGGTGACGGCGTTGTCGTACTTGTCAAAGATCGGCATGATAACCACTTCGTTTATCACGTCCCATATGTCGACAAGCCCTTTGAACGCGCCCACTTCGCGGTCTATGCGGGCAAGCTGCCTGCGCAGTATTTCTGTATCGCTGTACCGCATGAGCCACGGCGCGCAGACCGTGTGCCAGCAGAGCGGATGCCCCTTGACAGCTACGCCGCGTTCCGCGAGCCATTGAGCCGCCGCGATGGTACGCGCTTCATCCGGTTTGCCGGGCGCCGGTTCATAACGCCCCCAGTAAAAAGGCAGCGTAGCGTAGTTGCAAAGCGCGAATATTTTGTCCAAAAGGTCTTCCAATTGCGCCTTGCGCCGCTCTGAAAGCGGCTCGCCGTTAAGCGCGCCGCCCGCAAGCTCCACAGCATCGAACGCGCCGATGCCGAACAAAAAGCTATGCCGCTTTTGTTCCACGCTGATACGCTTATGCGCCAGCGGGGCGCCGTCCGCTCCGGCAATCCGCAGCCTCGTGTACGATTTGCGGTGTTCAAATGCGTCTTTATGCATGTTTTTCTCCTTGCCCGTCTCACAGGCCAAAAATCAGGACGAATCGTAACCTTCCCCTGTCAACGCTATTTTCGGTTGTACACCGGATTTGTTCGACAACCCGGTTGGTTGCCGGCTAACCTACGGTTAGCTTCCAAGCTTGCAATTTCTCGCTCCTGCGGGCCGCGAAATTGCGTTTTTTCATAAGGAATTTGTTCGGAAACCGCGGTTTTCGAACAATTCTACTGTTTGCCGCCCGTAGTCAACTTTTTATTCGCAGTGGGGTCTAATGCCGCGCCCTAAAGGGGCGATTCTTCAGGGCGGGGCGGTTCATTGGACTTGTTCAATAACCCGGTTGGTTATTTCACAAGTCTCCCACAAAATGCGGATTTCTTCATGAAATCCGCATTTTTTGTTGTTTTTAAGCGGTTGTTGTTCAGAAACTGAAGTTTCTGAACAACTCTATTATTCCTTCTTCCTCTTTACCTATTCTCTCCTT
>JAIRLZ010000176.1 GCA_031259035.1 Treponema sp.
GCAGAATGTCAACAAGGCTATCCTGCGTCTGCGTCAGCGGCTTGCCCAAACAAACCGTATCCAGACACAGGAACAGGATTAGCTTTGGTAACATTTTCTAAATGAGGCAGCTCGGAGGGGCCGGTGAGCGTCGAGGTTCCCCAGGACCGGGAGAGCGGCTTCGAGCCGCGGATCGCGCCCAGACACCAAGGGAAACGAAGTTTCCCCGAAGTTCCGGGGGTTTGACGATAAAATCTTGTCGATGTACGCCATGGGGCTGATGACCCGGCGGATACAGGAGCGCCTGAAAGAGATCTACGCGGTTGAGATTTCACCGGAGTTAATCAGCCGGGCAACCGACGAAGCAAAAGAACTGGCGAGTGAATGGAGGGACCGGCCGCTTGAGCCGTTGCATCCGGGCATGTTTCTTGACGCTCCGCAGGTGAATGTCCGGGAGGGGTCGACGGCGGTCAAGAAATCGATATATGCGTCCATGACGATACGGTTGGACGGCCAAAAAAAGCTTGGCGAAACGAAGTTTCGCACGGGCTGTGGATTGGGCAAAACGGGGGGGGGGGGGGATATTAATAAATATCATAAAAATATAGAAGAGCATAAAAAAGAATAGAAGCATACAGCCATTCTGTTGTACAAATTAGAGAAACGCCAACTGGCGAAACACTTGGGCTGCGGCAGCCAATCCGCCATATTGAACGCGCTTTTTAAGCGGCTTAAAAAACGGCTGAATATGACCCGCAAACAGCTTTGTATACTTAGGAACCGTGAAAAATTACTTACTCAATAATGAAATAACATGATCAAATAGTCATGTTATTCCCGCGCAGTTCCTTAAAAAGATTATGCGGTTTGAACGCGTCATTTCGGAAAATCCCTCCGTCACATTGAGGAAATGGCTTTAAAGGCTAGTTGCAATGGCGTCCCGCCTTTTTCCCCGTATGGAGAAAGTTGCAGACTGCCAGCCGCAGCCCTTGTGAAAAACCGAGGTACAGTGTATGCTTATAATTAGAAGAAAGGAGCGGGAAAGAGTGTCCATGTATACAAGCGAGATGTCGCACACGCACAATGAAGGGCTTTTTTCAGCCGCGCCAGCCGCGCTTTCTGCGCTTCCCCGCATACATTTGCAATGGTTCGCGGCGGAAGACGAGGGGCGCACCGAGGAGCCGTCCGAGTACAAGATGCGCAAGGCGCGGGAGGAAGAAGGGCGGGTCGCCAAGAGTCAAGAATTTATCGGCGCGTTGGCGTTGCTGATTCCATGCGTAACGCTGCTGTTTTTTGCGCCCTCCATGCTGAAGGCGTTTGTCGAGATGCTCCGGTTCTTTCTGTCAATGGCGGCGGAGATCGATCCGGTTAGGGACAGACGGATCGCTGGCGTCGCATTGCTCTATTTTGTCAAACTATGCCTGCCTATTATCGTGGTCGCTATGGTGTCGGCTATTTTTGCGAACATCGTGCAAGTGGGACTCCTGTTCACAACCAAGCCTTTGACGCCCAATTTCTCCAAAATAGCGCCGCGTTTTGGCAAATATTTTCAAAGAACGCTTTTTTCCATGGAAGGCGTCTTTAATTTTTTTAAATCCATTGTTAAAATGCTTGTCATCGGCTTGACGGCGTTTCTGCTCATAAAATCAAAAATCAACGCGCTGACAAACATGCAAACCATGAATTTGTGGAAGAGCGTGAGCATTGTGGCGACATTAGCCATACAGATGCTCATTCTGTCCGCTCTGTTTCTGCTCCTTTTGTCCATTCCCGACTATATGTTTCAGCGGTGGCAATACCGGGAGTCGCTCAAGATGTCCAGGAAGGAAGCCGAAGAGGAGCGCAAAATGTACGAGGGCGATCCCTATGTGAAGGCGCGCCTCAGGCGGCGTATGCGGCAGATTCTGAGCAAGAATATGGCGATCAATGTCGCCAAAGCCGATGTGGTGATCACAAACCCGACGCACTTCGCGGTGGCGCTGGAGTACCACATGGGAGAAGGCGGCGCGCCTGTCGTAACCGCAAAAGGCGAGGATGAGATGGCGTTCCGCATCAGGCGCATCGCGCTTGACAACGGGGTGCCTATTGTGGAGAATAAGCCTTTGGCGCGCGCCCTGTATGCGGACGCCGAGGTTGGCGACGAAGTGCCGGAGCAGTATTGGGAGGCGGTTATTCTGGTGTTGCAAAAGGTATGGGCGATTAATGAGGAAAGACGAAAAAACGCCCATTGAGGTAAAGAGATAAAAAGGAAAGAATATGGCGGATGTGGGAAAACCTTCTGATATAGCCCTTGCGGCGGGCGTTGTTTTAGTAATAGTAATGTTTATTGTCCCGCTCCCTACAATTATACTTGACGCATTGATGGCGTTGAATCTCGTGCTTTCAATAGTGATACTGCTGACCGTGCTTTACACAAAAAAAGCCACGGATTTCAGCCTGTTTCCAGCGGTGTTGCTTGCGGTTACGGTTTTTGGACTGGCGCTGAACATCTCGTCAACGCGGCTCATATTGTCCAAGGGAGCGGCGTTTGACGGCAATATGATACGGGCGTTCTCTTCCTTTGTGGTTGGCTCGTCCAACTCAATGGACGGACTTGTGATAGGTTCGATCATATTTGTCATCATTATTGTCGTGCAGGTGGTGGTGATAACAAAGGGAGCCACCCGTACATCGGAAGTGGCGGCGCGGTTCACGCTGGACGCCATGCCGAACAAGTACATGGCTATTGACGCGGAGTACAGTTCCGGCGCCATTACGGAAGAGGAAGCCCGCGCGCGCAAAGCCGAGGTGCAACAGGAAGCGGATTACTACGGTTCAATGGACGGCGCAAGCAAGTTTATTTCGGGCAATGTGAAAGCCGGCATTTTTATCACTGCGGTGAACGTTGTCGGCGGCATCATTGTTGGAACCGTGATGCATGGCGAGCCGATTGGGTCAGCGGTGAACAACTACATACGGTTCACCATAGGAGACGGGCTTCTATCCCAGTTTCCAGCTCTGTTTGTGTCCACTGCGGTCGGCATCGTGGTGTCAAGAGCCGCGTCCCCCGGGGATCTGGGGCGGGAAGTGGGTGTACAGTTCTCCCGTGACGCCCGCATTTACTGGATTGCCGCGTTTATACTGCTGGGACTGGCTTTGCTGCCCGGTTTCCCGCATGTTGTGTTGTTTGTCATGGCGGCGCTTATCGGCTATTACGCATATACCATCATGTTGAAACAGCGGCGAAAGGATCACGCCGAATCCCTTGCCGCGGGAAAGGCGATGAAGCCCAAAGAAGATACGGGTGAGATGCCTTCGATTGTGCCGCTTGACGCGCTCTCCCTTGAGTTGGGCTACGGGCTTATTCCGCTTGTCGATAAAGACAAAGGCGCGGAATTGCTTGAGCGCGTACAGGGGGTGCGGCGGCAGTCCGCTCTTGATCTGGGCTTGGTGATCCCCAAGATACGCATCATTGACAACATGGCGCTTGAGCCTTCGGAATACTGCTTCAAAATACGGGGCGTCGAGGCGGGCAGGGGCAAGATACGCATGAACTACTATATGTGCATCAACCCGGGGTATGTAAAAGAAGAGATGTACGGTGAAAAAACGCGGGATCCGGCGTTTGGGCTGCCCGCCGTGTGGATAAGCGACGAAAAGCGGGACGAAGCCGAACGGCTGGGATACACGGTGGTTGACCCGCCCGCCATTATTTCAACCCATTTGACCGAGATCATCAAACGGAATGCGCCGGAGATACTGGGGCGGCAGGAAACGCAGTCCATTATTGAAACGATAAAGAAAGAGTATCCCGCGGTTGTCGAGGAAGCTATGGGGGCGAAGGCGTTAAGTCTTGGAGAAATCCAGAAAGTGCTGCAAAATCTTCTGAAAGAGCAGGTTTCTATTCGCAACATGGTGACGATTCTGGAGGCGCTCGCCGATTACGCGCCTCTCACGCATGACGTCCGCTTTCTTACGGAAAAAGCCCGTCAAGGAGTCGGCAGGCAAATTTGCCACAAGTACGCCGATGAGAACAAGATTCTCCACGTCCTGATCCTCGATCATAGTCTTGAACAGAAGATCGTTGACAGCAAAGTCGAAACGACATCCGGCGTTGTGGCCGCGCTGGAGCCTTCGGCGCAACGTTCATGGATAAAGGCGTTGACCCGCTCCATAAGCGCGGTTCAGGAGCATGGGTATCTGCCGGTCATTGTGTGCGCGGAACAGGCGCGTTTCCTTGTCAAGTCGTCAACTGAGCGGGAACTGCCGGAACTGGTTGTGTTGTCCGTGCCGGAAATTTCTTCCGATATTACGCTTGAATCATTGGGTACGATACGGCTGGAATGATGTCCAAGCGGGGAGCGGGTGAACGGGGCATGTAACGGCGCGGCTGCGGCGCGAATCCGTAACGGAACAATGGCGTAGGAACGAGGTGTACCTTGCGCAACCCGATTTTCCGCAGCGTATACGCCCGGTTATGCGAAATTGCCCTCAAACTGTTGAAAAAAAATATAAAGAAACATTAGCATATAAAAATATAAGGAGGACGGAAATGAGAAATGAACAAGAAATGATGGATACACTATTAACATTTGCCAAGAATGATGATTGTATTCGGGTTGTTACAATGGAAGGATCAAGATTAAACAAAAATGCTCCTAAAGATAGATTTCAAGATTTTGATGTTAGTTTTATCGTAACAGATATGAAAAAATATAAAAACAATGATAATTGGCTTGATGTTTTTGGAAAAAAGGTCATTATGCAGAAACCGGAAGGCATGGCCATGTTTCCTCCAACATTAGGGAATTGGTGTAGTTACTAATCTTTTCATAACTACATACACATAGCGTATTGCAAGGACGGTTTCTTAAAGAAATTGATGATGATATCTTTTTTACGCGCTAACCTACGTAAAGCAGCGTGTACGATTTTCCTGAACTAGTCAGAACCGATAATTATTTTCTTCCCTACCGTATGATACTTTATATGCGACTAAACTGATTCGTCCGAATTCAAATCAGGCGAATAACCGGGAAGAATGAACCACCCCGTCCTGAAGGGCGGGGTGTCTTGTAAGCGTCGCATTATTTACGAGGTTCGGCGAACCTTCGGTTTGCGAACCTTTGGTTCGACTGTAAGGAAATTATGTAATGGTGATGGTTTGCGGAGCAAACCCGGCTACTACCATTTTTGTTGGCGTCGCTATCATGCCAACCGCCCCAAGGGGCGGGGTGTTAGACCCATACGCACTAATTTTACAAGCAATGCACATCTGGCGCCATATTCCCCACTTCCGTTTTTCACATTCAAGCCGTTTCGCTATCCGCTGGTACTCTTCAAGTGTCCGCAAACCCAGATCAGCCCTCAATACCAAATGAACGAACGCCGTTTCACGCCATACGCCGCGATTGGCGTTCCTTCTGATTGCCGGGGGAAAAGAAACCTTCGCTATGAAGGCTTCGATTGACAAAGCGGCCATTGTCTTGCCGTTCAGCCGCGCCTCCAAAGCCGCCGAATTTTTCTTCGGCGGCTCGCCGAAGTCGGGGATAGATTTTAGCCTCTTGAAATGTATCTCGACCCGCCGGCGCCAGCGGCAGGTTTCAAAGGCTTCATCAGCGCTAACCGAATGCGGAAGCGATGTTGCCGCCACGATGCATTCATTGAATGAAACCGTCTTTTCCCGAGGTTTATCGCCCTTGCGGGACGCCCGGCGGTCCGGCCTTTTCCGGGATTTCCCACACCCTTCTTTGTCCTTGCGCTTGACACAAACCCTCGCCGGCATTCGCGTCTTGTCAGGGAGCGCGGCGAAAACCGCGGCTTCGGAACGTCCTCCGCTTTTCAGACCCGCGAAGGCGTCGGCGCTGTCAAACCTGTTTCCGTTTTCATCATACACGGCGAAACAATCCGTACGCGGGCGCAGTATATAGTCCGTGCTGCGGTTCCGGCGGCGGTTCATGCCGTTCAACGTCCCATACGCCCGATCCGCGACGACCAAACCGCCCCGTCTGAAGTTGAAATCGCTTAGGGTTCGGATACGCGATTAACCCGCTGGGCGCCAAGTCCGCGCTTGTCTGTTTGAACCATTCGCCGCATGGCGAACTTTTTCATAAACGCCGCATCGCTGAAATTTCCTATTTTCAGGGCGAAAGCGACCGCGCTGACCGCGGCAAGCGGCGCTCCGTTGAGCGGATAAAACAAACAGAGCGTCATTAAATCGGCGGACGTTTTGATTTCACGCGCGCGCCGTATAATTCCGAGTTCGATACATTTTCGTTCGCAATCCTCTCCGAGCAACGGCAGTAACTGGGCTATTGACGGCATAATACAAACCTCCGATGTTTTTTTATATCATACCGTTAAGCTCACAGCTTGCCAAGTACAAGTTAGTGCATATGGGGTTCCACCCCCGCAACGCCCCCGCCGCTACTGCCTGGCCTGAATTTACAGGATTCACGGACATTAGT
>JAIRLZ010000193.1 GCA_031259035.1 Treponema sp.
CTAACAAGCATGCTCTTGACCATGTGGACGATCCCTGAAAGGCATCCGTTATAGGTCATTTGATGATCGCCGACAAACCGCCGTCCGCGGCAGGAACAGCGGTGATTTTGGGCGCCGTCACGTTTTTTCCCGTTTCGGGTTATCTTAGGACTATGGCAACGGGGTCTCTTGAGTTCTATGGTGATTGACATGATTTCATAGTATTTCTTTGTGTCCCTGTTCTCATTACCCTTTATCATACTTTGTAGATCACCTCCCCTTTCCTTAGTAATATATTACGGTTTCCGCGCCCCTCTTGTCCGCCGGGGTGCCGGTGCCGAATCTGACAGGGATGTAGCTCCCCGCGCCCGCGTCCGCGCCCCTGCCGGTGGGCTGGCCGTCACTGCCAAGCTCCGGCTCGTCGTCTGGCGTATTATACAGACCGTTCCTGCCCCCCCCCCCCCCCATGATCCGGGACGCCAAACGCTTGATATTTCAACTCAAACTGGAACAGCGCGTCCACGTCCCTTTGCGGGAGAGGGGCGACTTTATCAAACGAAATGTACAGGTTGTCTATTTCATACGTAGTGCCAGCCGTAACTATTTTTATGCAAAAAGACAGCGTAGATTGTTCAAAGTCAACAGGAGAAAAGTAATCGGTGATATAACGGGGCCATAAGCGGACTGCCGGAGCGCCCACAAGGGTCAGAAACATATCGGGACGAATAGGAGCCGTCATCTTGGCATCCGCCTAAATTAACGGCCTTAATTTTTTCATAAGATTAAATCTAAGCTCGCTTTCCCAAAACTGTCACTCCGCGCGTTTTGGGAACGGCTCTGTTGTATGCCCTTCATTTCTCTCCTCCTATAAGCGATATAGCCTGTTCCAGAACTGAAGGTTTGGAACCGATTTTTTAATATACCATATACCGGACGAACGCAAGCATTTCTCGACTGGAATTTCACGAATTTTTTACGGGGAATTTGGGTCTCGCCGGGGAACCGCGTCTGAATTGAACTAAGGCCTGTTCACACTAAGAAAATATGATATACTCAAGCTATGAAATTAACCGAATCCGCGAAAACGGCTGTAAATGGCGGGCGCTCCCTGAGACCTTCGGCCCTGGCATACCATCCGCGTCAGAATCAACCGGTGGGCTAAACACGGCGTGTTGGAACGGATTTTTCACGCCCTCCAGGAAGAACAGATGACAAACAGGCGGATAACCGTGGTTTCCCTGGATTCCACATCGGTAAAAGTACATCCTGACGCTGCCGGGGCATTAAAAAAAATGGGAGACAGACCATTGGGAAGAGCCGGGGAGTGTTGAGTGCGAAGACGCCTAATGGCGGCGGACGACCGACGCGCGGCGGGGTTTATCCTTTCAGGGAGGGGGGCGTCCGACGCGGTGGAAGGGCGGCTTTCGCCGGATGCCATCGGGAGGATAAAACATCCTGGTGAGGAGAGGCCGCCTTACCTGTTGATGGACCAGTCCTATGCGGATGACCGGACAAGGCCGCTGCCTTTGAATGGGGGTATAGCCCGGCGGCGCCTCCGAAGAAGCGCCGGGTACGCCTCTGGGAATAAGACAAAGAGATATATAAACAGAAGAACGAAGTGGAACGGATGTTCCGGGGGTTAAAGGGATGCCGGAGCATAGGAACGAGGCATGACAAGCTGGACATACTGTATTCCGCGTATATCTATCTGGCGTCTTATCGCCGGTTATTCTTTGTTTTCCAGTTGTGTGAACAGACCTTAGAAGCCTTTCCGCAAATCGTAGAAACCTTTCCGCGGCTCGCGAAGGCTTCCAAGCGGCTTGCGGAGGGCGGGCGAGGCGCGCCCGCCTCATTCTTCTCCATACCTCGCTTTCAAAGCGCGAACGACAAAAGGAGGCGCCATAGAGGAAACATCGCCGTGAAACGAAGCGAGCTCCTTAATTGATGAAGAGCGGATTGTAAAATATTTTGGATCCGCCGGAATGATGATCGTCTCTATATTCGGGTCTATGGCTTTGTACATCAGGGAAAGTTCAAACTCGCGGGCAAAGTCTATGGAATCGCGCGCGCCCCGTATCAGAAGGCGCGTGGCATACTGTTTCATAAAATCGGCGATGAGCGAATCCCATACAAAAATTTTCACATTGTGAAACGGGCGCGCAAGCTCTTCCAGCATGTACACCCGCTCTTCCGTAGAAAAAAAATACTTCTTTTGCCTGTTTTCGGCGGCGACAACGAGGAGTTCGTCAAACATACCCGCGGCCCGCTCAATGAGGTTGCCATGCCCCAGTGTCGGCGGGTCGAAGGAACCCGGGAAAACCGCTTTCATACTTTAGTTTTTCGGCGCAAGCGCGACGCCAGGCAACGGTCTCAACAGGGCGAACCCAAGGTACTTAAACGGGTGAATATCCAGCATATTGGGATACCAGCCGGTAATTTCATTGGTGTCGACGACGTTTAGCGCGGGCGTATGGTATATGGGAAGCACAACGCCACGGTCAAGGAGCAGTTTTTCCGCTTGGGCAAGGGTGTTCATGCGGGGCGCCCCTTCCTCAGTCATGGATTTCTGCATCAGATCTTCATAATCCTGATCCCTGTACCCCGCTTCATTGAGATTGGAATCCTGTCTGAACAACAGGAGGAACGTATAGGGATCGGCAAAGTCCCCTATCCACGACATAGACGCCACCTGGTAATCGTGATCTTTAAGGGAATCCGAATAATTGTAAGGCGAAACCATTTTGATTTTTACCGGTACGCCCAACTTTTCCAACCACGCCGCGGCCATAATTTCCGCAATCCGTCTCGCCTCCGAATAGTCGCCGATTTTGACAACCAATTCAGGCAGCCCGGCGCCTTTTGGGTAGCCGGCGTCGGCAAGGAGCCGCAAAGCCTCGTCTATATCCGTCTTTGCCATGCCTTCTATATCAGGGTAGCCTTGAAGCGGAAGAACAAGCGTCTCAGCGGGCAGTATGTAATTCGCGCGAATTTCATTCCACGGCAGCGCCAGGGCGAGCGCCCTGCGCACCCGGTAATCGTTCCACGGGGCCACGTCCGATCTGATAAAGTAGTAATGCGTAGCGAACATGGGGTTAAGCTGTATGCCGGCGCGATCCGTAAGAGTGTCAAGGTTCATGCTTCCCGCAATCCAGCGGGCTTCGCCCGAATTCCACAATGCGGTGGCTTCATCATCATCATCAATAAATTTAATGATGATCTTCTTCAGTTTGACATTCAGGGCGTCCCAGTACAGAGGGTTTCTCTCAAACGCAACGTGTTGTTCATCGGTTTCGGTAATGATGAACGGTCCGTTGCTTATGAATTTTTGGGGATCAAGTCCGCCGGAATCCAGCATGGCGCGGGTGTCTGGATGGACGACGCTAAAGGAGTGGTGGCAAAGCATACTGGGCAGAAACGCCGCGGGCGACGCAAGCGTTACGATCAACTTTCCTTCTTTCACCTGTATGCCCACCTGATCGGGATCCGTGAGATTGCCGACGCGGAAATCCTTCGCTCCTTCTATAACATCGAAAAGGGACGAATAGGGCGCGTCGGGAATTGCCAGCAGGGAAAGCCACGAGGAACGGAAATCTTCCGCCGCAACCGGATCGCCGTTTGAATACCGTGCGTTTTCCCGTATTGTGAACGTCCACTGTTTTTTATCGGAAGAAATCTCGTACTTCGATATGACTCCCATGACGGGTCTCATGTTCATCGGATTGTACGTGAAAAGCCCTTCGTAAATGCCGGTGAAAATCTGCGCCTCGCTTGCGTACCACGCCTTCCTGAAATCAAATTCCACGCCGGATCCTACCGACATGGTCATAGTAAGCGTGTCGGGAACGTTGGAGGAAAAAAGCGGCTCCTCATAGCCGTTGGGAGAGCTTTCATCTGGCGATTCATCCTCCGGAGGACTTTCCGCCGGAACGTCCTCCGCCGCGCCGGACTCTTGCGGTTCAGGCTCACCGCTTGCCGCTTCGGGGACGGCTTCTTGTTCCGGCAATTCTGGAAATCGCTCGCTTTGCGCGCTTTGCCCGGCGGGCGGCGATCCTATACGCGACGGATCGAAGTTCGGTTGAGCTTGCGCCGGCGTCTGGGACGCCAACAACAACACAAGACATACAATTCCCGCAACACCGGGAGTTGCATACGATATTTTTACAGTTTTATGTATCATAATAATCCTTTCCTTTATCACTGTTTCGAAACGGCGATGCCGAGTTTCTTGAATTGCGTCTCTTCTTCTTTTTGAGTGGTATAATCACAGCGCTTTTGATTCGCTTTGATGAACGTCGTTTTAATGATTGACAATTCGGGTTTAATACCTTTTACCCTGGAACGGTCGTCTTTGTCAACATTGGTTTTGAAGTACTCGTCCATAGCGGCGAGGGTCTTATACAGGGATTGCAGATAGCGGATATTCTTTTCGAGGAAAACGAGGAGTTGATCTTCCTGCAACTCTTGCAATTTCGCAACGGCCGCGTCTTTGCCCACGGCAATTTGACTCAAGTTTTTAATCCGTTTGTCAATATCGGCGCGTAATGCGTTGAAACTCACCCGTTTCACGGACGAATGTCCCGCATGATCCCCATATTGCAGATCGTATACGACAGAATCAGTCTCCTTATGGAACAGTCTTCTGATAAAATGCCTGATTCTCTGCCCTAAAGCAATTTTTTTATGCGCAAGCAAAGCGTTGTTCTCATCAAGTTTAAGCGCCACATCAGCCAATACGTGGGAAACTCCTCCAATTATCTGGACGCCTTCTATTAAATGTTGTTTTAACGGCGCGGCGGAAACAACTTCATCTTTTTCCTCCTCTTCACCAACCGCGAGAGATTTGAGGACCGCCTTCCGTAATTCCCCGCCGTCGCTTGAATGGTCTTCCTTGAAAATTTCCGCAATAAGCTCCGGGTAATATGGAACGCCGGGCATCAAAGAGGGGAATTTTTTCTTTATTTGAGCCGGCGTTGGCATTTCGCCTTCCGAAAAGGCGGCGGCTATCGCGGCGCGCGCCTTCAGCTTATACACTTCTTTGTTAAAATTGGCGAACAGCTTCAATGAAGCTATCACACTGCCGCTGGTCCTCTCCAAATTGCACAATGATTCGTTGACAAGGCTTAACGACAGTGGATCAAGGTACATTTTTATCTTATTGGTGAACTCCAGCGCGTAATAGGTGTTTATGGAAGCGGAATTTGGAGAAAAACGAATCCAGTCGATAAACTTTATCAAACCCAAAATGCGCTTAATGCGATCCATTGTAAAAAATTCGACATCATATTGATAAAAATTAACCAAAAAATCCAATTGGTTGTCAAAATTCGCAAACCGTACGCTCAGTTTATCCATTTTCTCCCCTTCAGCGAAGTTGCTGGTGTCAGGCGCCTGAATCTCTCTCACCTTCGTTTCCTGTTTGTAAGGATCTTCGTTGACAAGTCCTTTTTTAAGGAAGGCGTTGTACAATACGGAATAGGATGTTTGAAAAACGCGCAAATCTTCCTTTAGTTTCGGCACCTCAAATTCTTCAAGCCATCGGCGCCTATCGTCGACGGCATCCGCCAAAGTTTTGATATAACCGGTCAATTCACTCATTGTTTCAGTATAATACAAGCGTTTAATTAAAGCAATACATATAACGACTCCTTTATATAAGGTATGAAATATTTTTCTCTCCATTTTATATACGGTCCGTACGCGCTTTTCTGTTTATCCGCTCTGCTTGCGGCGTGCGGCGGCGGGTACGATATGCCGTACCGCGTTGCGCTGCCCGCCATACCCGATGCATGGAGCGTAGTTTTAGGGGACAACCACTGGCATATCGAATGGATAGATTCCAATGGCGTCAGGAAAAGCCGCGATGTAGACGGGCGCGAAGCCGCTGAAACCGGATACGCGCTTGAAATTCATATCCTCCAGGAGTGGGCGAGTCCGATCATCGCCTATCCCTACTGGAACGGAAAGGACATCGCGCCGAATGTCATGCGTCCCGCGGGCGCGATATTCC
>JAIRLZ010000206.1 GCA_031259035.1 Treponema sp.
GGTTGTTAAACAAGTCAAATAATTGGGCTTGTTCCAAAACGCGAACCTGCGGTTGCGAACCTGCGGTTCGGGTTAGTTTTGGAACAGGCTTTTGGAGAACATCGCTCATTCTTTATGAGTTTGGCATGTGCGGTTTATCCAATGGTCTCCCGTCGAGCGGATGCCGGGACGGAAACGGCATAAGACCAGGGGAGCCTCCCCCGCCAAACCCGGCGCCCTCCTCAAACAGCAAATCCCCGTCAGAACCTTTTGGCATTGGGAGGATAAAAAGCCCGGCTTCCGCGAGATAGGCGCCCTTTCCCGTGACGGCGGCTTCGCCCAGGGCGGCTGTGCTTTCGCCTTGAGCCTCGCCGCCGCTGGCGTTGGGCCGTACGCCGCACCGTAGCCATAGCGCGCGCCGCGTTCCATTTCGCCGGCTGTCTCGCATAACACTGGCTCCCATAGGCGCATTTTGAAACAGGCGTATCTTCTTCTTTCAACATAAAATTTTATTTGACTTTTCAAAAATTCTGTATTAGCATTAACATCAATATCCATGTGAACCTCGCAGGAAGGAGAGAGTGTGACAAAAAAAGAGTTGCCAAAAATCCATTTTTATGATCAGGATTTTGTAGATATTTATGACAAAACGTGGGCTTGGGTTCAAGATTCTTGGAGATCAGGCGGAGAAAAGAAATCTGGCGGTGACAAGCCGGCGGGAGTTCCGATAGAAGGAGTTTTTTTTTCTTATCAGGGCAATTCGATGGTTCAGCAAGCGGACGCGATTTTTTCCTCTTTTTTCCTCGTATACTCAAACCGGAATTTTCACGCATATCCGGCGTTGGATATATTCTATGACAGACAGGAGCTAAATGGGGCGATCCGTTCAATGTACAATATTGAGACCGGAGCGCCCGTATTCGAATCCGGCAACCCTGATGGTATAGGCATGCCTATCTTTGCGTGGGCTGAGTTCAACTTATACCATAAGACGGCGAATAAAAAGCGGATCAAAGAAGTCATCCCCAAAATTCACCAGTATCTTCAATGGATAGATGTGTGTTGCAAAAGATCGAACGGGTTGTATGAAGCGCCTGTTACGGCGACCGGCATGATCAACGCCCCGCGTGAAAGCGCCGTTTACCCGATAGACTTTAACGCCATGATGGCGATAAACGTGCTGTACATGGCGGCGCTGACCGATCTCCTTAATGACAAGGAAGCGAGTTTCCAGTATAAAAGGCAGTATTTCGCCCTGAAAACACAAATCAACGCGCTTATGTGGGACAATGAGGATGGATTTTACTATGATATTGACATATATGGCAATAAACTGCCCGTGAAGACCCTTGCAAGTTATTGGACTCTGCTCGCGGAAATCCCCAATGAGGATAAGTCGGAGCGGCTCATTGAGAAATTGCTTGATCCTAAATTTTTCGGTACGGCGCATCCGTTTCCGACGCTTGCCGCAAATGAAAGCGCCTTTGACGAGAACGGCGGCGGATACTGCGGGTCTGTGTACCCGCACCTCAATTTCATGGTGATAAAGGGGCTTGAGCGTTATCAACGGTGGGATATTGCGCGGGAATGCGCCATACGGCATCTCTATTTCATGCTGGACTCCATGTCTACGGAAAACCAGCGGAAAGGAAGGCTCTGGGAAGCGTATTTGCCGAATGGAGAAGGCCATGCGATCTGGAACGATCATCCTGAATTTCCCCGGCCCCAGTACCTCACTTATGACGCGCTGTCCACCATTTCGTTAATGATAGAAAACGTCGTGGGGCTTTTCATATCACTGCCCCGCAAGACGGTGGATTGGATCATCCCGAATATGGACATTATGGGCGTAGAGAATCTCTCTCTAAAAAAGAATTTGATCACCATACTCGCAAACAAGAGCGGCAGAGGGTGGGAGATACACATGGAAAGCGAAAAACTCTACTATTTCACCATCAACATATTGGGAAAAAAGAAAAAAACGCTGCCCATACCGTCCGGGAAATGCTCCATGTTGATAGACAAGCTGTAGTTTTGGACGCTTCGCTTTAGTCAGCGTTAAATTTTTACGATAATGAGAGTAGAGAAGGCAAAATGTCAACGCAAATTAAAAGAATTGAGAAAGAGTATTTTCTCTCGAAACTAGCCGCGGAACAGATCCCTGTCATATACATTTTCAACCGGCAGGATTATGTTTTAAAAGTCGATAAAATTTCTACAAAAGAAATTGAGTTTGTCGCGGAAAAACCCATAGAGGGATTGGTGGAGAATAAAAGGATCAATCTGATGTTTGATCACAAAGGGTTGAGCATTTCCTTTTCCACTGAAATTAAAGATATAACAGAACATGTCATCACTACCACAATACCGGAAACGCTTTATAAAAATTTGGCAAGATCCAGTCAAAGAGTCGCCGTCCCGACGGATCTTCGCATCGAACTGAAGTCGTTGGAGGATCGTTATTCTCTTCCTTTCCCCAAATCGTCCTCATTTGAATCGCTGGACAGCTCGGCCGTTCCGCCCGGTATAGACCCTAAGAATTTCAACGGAATAGTCACCACGATGATGCAGGAGGTGAAGCAATACGCGGACGGGCAGAAGATAGTCTATTATAATGTCGCTGTTCAGCCCGATAAAACAGAAGAACTGATTGTCGCGGAAAGCGGCAAGATACTGTTTATTCCTTCGACCAGGGAACCGTTTCCCGAAGAATTCGCCTCAGAAAAAAAGTTTATAACCGGAGCGGTTTTCAAGCGTTATTTTGAGAGCGTAGGCGTAGTCCCAACCTTCCTTGATCAAACGCTTGCGCAATTTCTTAAAACGAAGGGAGATGAAAACATTCTTTCCGCATTATGGATTCCGTTTCTGTTTCAAGAGTACGTTGTAGGGTATATTTATCTGTGGAAAAACAACCGCGCAACCGATGGAAAAGCGGACAAGCTCCCGTTTTCTGAAGAGTTCGCTGAAAAAATATACCACTATGGCAAATGCATCATTTTCTCTCTGGAAAGACGCGGCTATTTTGAAGCGGGACGCATGAAGGACCGGGTCATCAACGGCAAGATCGCTGATATAAGCGCGTCGGGTTTGCGTTTTACGGTTCCCAATTCCTTTGTGTTCCAATCGCTGCAACCTGGAGTTGAGCTTGCCGTTGCATTGGAGGCGCCTCAGAGAACGATTGATGTGAAGATGAAAATCCGCAGGCGGTATAAAGAAGGGAATTTAGTGTACCTCGGTTGCAGCTTCATAGATATAACGCCCGAAGACAGCCGATTTTTGTTTGAATTTATTTATGGCAAGCCGGCTAATCCTGCCGTTGAAAATCTTATTGTCGGCAATGTTTGAGTCCTAATGGAAAACAACGCGGAGTCGCCGTCAATTCGGCTTGTCGCTGTTTTGGAGATAGGCTCAACCGGCATACGGCTGTTGGTTGCGGAAATCACCGGCAAGGGCGAATGGAGATCCGTTGACAGCGCGGTCAAGCCGGTTGTTCTGGGCAGGGATGTGTTTACCTCCGGACAGGTGTCCCATTCGTCATTGCTGGAATGTCTTGCGGTTCTGCGGAATTTTCAGGAACTGCTTAAGGGCTGGGGCGTCGCCAGCGGCGATGTACACCTTATAGCCACCAGCGCCTTGAGAGCGGCCCGCAATCGGGAGATGTTCGCCGACAGAGTCTATCAGGAAACAGGGTACCGGCTTGCCATCGTCGAAGGCATTGAAGAGAATAGGCTTATGTACCTCGCCGCGCGCTTTGCCTTAAAAGAGATCAAAGGCTCATCCGGCGTTCCGCCAACTGACGGAACGTCAGCCAACGCCCCGTCCGGCGACAAAAACGAAACAAACAACTTGTTTTGGCGGGGAAACAGCATCATCATTGACATAGGCGGCGGATCCACAGAGATTATGTTGTTGCGGCAGGGAAGAATGGTCGCCGCGCATAGCGTCCGTCTGGGCAGCATCCTCATGGATCAGCAGTCCATGTATGCGCGCGGCTCCGAATGGTCAAGAGAACGGTATTTGACAGAGGGAATCAAGAACACGCTTACCTTCCTGAAAGCGGAAATGGACCTTTCCCAGATTAAAACGTTTGTTGTCACCGGTTCTGACACCCGTATTGCGGCCTCTTTAATAGGGAGCGAATACAATAAAAACAGCAGCGTAATAGACAGGGAGAAATTTCTTTTCTTTGTCAAAAAAATACAGTACTATACGGTCGAAGAGTGTGTGCAAAAATTGCACATTACGTACGGCGACGCGGAAGGGTTTGTTCCCGGTCTTTTGATTTACAAGGCTTTTCTGGAACAGACCAAAGCCGCTCAAGTGGTGGCGCTCGGCGTTTCCCTCCGTGAAGGTTTGCTCATTGATCTTGCCATGGGTTTCGATCCCGAATTACAGGAAGAATTTTTCACCCAGATCATTGCGTCCGCGATTAATCTGGGACGAAAGTACCATTTTGATGAAGCGCACGGGCGTCATGTCGCGGCTTTGAGCATGATTCTTTTTGACGCGCTTGTCCGTGAACACGGATTGAATCGCCATGACCGGCTCCTGCTCGAGATCGCCGCGTTGCTTCACGATATAGGCATGTTTATCTGCGGTTCAGGCCATCAGAGACATAGCCAATACATCGTGGCAAATTCGGAAATTTTTGGGATTCACCGCGAAGAGTTGGAGATTATCGCCAATGTGGTCCGTTATCATCGCGGCGAGCAGCCTTCTTCGGAAGACATCGCTTTTATAGCCCTGCAACGGGAAGAGCGCATCGTGGCGCTGAAGCTCGTTTCCATCCTGCGCGTCGCCGACGCCCTTGATCGGGGACATTCTCAGCGGATACAAACCATCGTCATTGAACATAAAAATGAAAGTATTGTCATCCACACCAACGGCGCCATAGACAGAAATCTGGAACGCGCCAGTCTGGAAGAAAAAGCGAATATGTTTCAGGATGTTTTCGGCTACAAGGTGGCGCTGGCATAGTATGGGAACCTCTAAAAACTGCCGAATCGCAGGTTCGCGTTTTGAGGGGTTCTCTTGTCAAGTGGATTAGGAACTGTTCATAAACAAAATGCACAGCATTTTGTTTTAATTGCTTGCGCAATTAGGAAATAACATGACCGTTTGGTCATGTTATTTCTGAACAGATCCTTACCGCTCTTGCCCGTCAGGGCAACCTTAAAGCGGGACGCCTCATTGAGAAGCGTCTCTATCCGCATTTTGTTTTCCGCGCTTATATCGTTCACTTTGTTTACCGCAACGCTTGCAAGATAGCCCGCCCTAGGGCTAAACTTGACCCACAATGCGGATTCGCCGCCTGTTTTAGGGCGGATTTTTCCCTTGGCGTGTCCCGGCCCGGAACGGAATAGGCGCTTGACAGGCGGATGCGGGGCGGATTGCCGGGCTTATCCCGGCGCGGGGGCGGCGGGAAAG
>JAIRLZ010000292.1 GCA_031259035.1 Treponema sp.
GGAACGCGGAGCGTTCCAGCGCACAAAAAATGTGCCGTAGCGGAGGCGTGGGAATGGAGCGCGGCACGAAGTGTCCGCTGCGGCTAGGTCATTGCGCTGCGCTCCTAAAATTTTTGTAAATTATGCAAAGCGGCCGCACCGCTAATCGGATTTGGAAAAAACGATGAATGTCGTTTTGAAACGCCTCATGCTGCTGCTCCACAGCGCAGGCAGATTCAAAAATCTCCGCCTTGAGCCTTGAACTGAATGTTTTTTACAGCCGTGATAATTATGACGTGGAGTCTCGTAGCGACACTTTTGAGGCAAGCCTTGCCGCTTCCTTATCCGGTTTTCCGGTTGAGCTTCAAACCGAATTTGGCGATAAGCGTTTCAATTCAGCGCCGCCGTACTTTAGTTCAAGCTATCCGACACGGGCTTTTTCAATATCGGATTTTCAATATCTAGGGAACCTCTGGAAACGCAAACCTGCGGTTCGCCCGGAGTTTCCAGAGATTCCCTTTATAAAATCGTTTGCCATAAACGTGGTATAAAGGGGGAAGCCCACACGAGTGAAGCGGCGCAACCGTGTCCAGCCGTAAAACCGGCGTCAGTCTCACGCTACCCTCCTATTCTGCGTCCAATCTGTACAAATAGACTTTCCAGCGTAGCGAAACCCGAATCAATTATCCGGCTGAATGTTTCCGCCATAAAGGGCAGAGTAATAAAAATCAACACAAAAGCCGTAGTAATGGATATGGGAAACCCTTCGGAAAGGATGTTGATCTGGGGCGCGGCTTTGGAAATAAGACCGGTCGCAAGCGAGGTGAGAAACAGGGTTCCCAGAATGGGCAGGGAGATGATCATCGCGTCCATGAAAAGGCGGGAGAGTCCGGCAAGGAGCATGGCAACGCTTTGCTCCCGTCCTTGCACTATGTCCGCAATACTGATAGACTGCACGGAACGCCAGAAGCCTCCCAGAAACAGTTCCTGAAAGCCGCCTATAGACAGAAATACCAGCATGGCCACCAAGTTAAGATATTGTCCCATGAGCGGATTCTCTTCCTGCGCCAGCGGATCAAAGGTCTCGGACGCGGCAAAACCCATTTGCAGGGAGAAAAATTGTCCTGCGGTCATAAAAGCCGCAAATACGAGGTTCATAAAAAATCCGGTGATGATTCCGATCATTCCCTCCCCGATGACCAGCATGATGAAATTAAGACCGAATGTACTCACTTCCACCGCATTGTTCATTGCGCTTGGAAACGCCGAGTAAGCGACGAAACCAGCAAGCGCTAGTTTCACCATCTGCGGCGTCACCGCGGAAGACAGAAGCGGCGCGGTCTCTATCATGGCAAGGGCGCGAACCGCAAGGAGGAGAAAAGCTGGCGCCGCGATGAGGATTTCATCCACCATAGTCTACTTCGCCATCTCCGGTATCATCTTGAACAACTGCACCGTATAATCAGACAACTGGCTGAACATCCAGCCGCCCAAAAGGAACAGCATCAGGAGAATCGCGGCTATTTTCGGGACAAAGGTGAGGGTCTGCTCCTGAATGGATGTGGTCGCCTGTAAAATAGCCACCACAAGCCCTACAACAAGCGCCGCAAGAAGCAGAGGAGACGCCAGCAACAACACTTCTATGATGCCGCCGCGCAAAAGTCTGACAATATCGCCAATGCTCATCAACGCTCCCTGTTATACAAACGAATTGATAAGCTGGCTCGTCAAAAGCCCCCAGCCGTCAACCAGCACGAACAGGATGAGCTTAAACGGCATGGAAATCATCACCGGCGGCAGCATGATCATGCCCATAGACATAAGAGCGCTCGCCACCACCATGTCTATCACGATGAAGGGAATGTACAAAAGAATTCCTATCTTAAACGCCACCGTCAGTTCATTGAGGATAAACGAGGGAATAAGTATATACGTCGGCACATCGGCAAGCGTATCCGGCTTGTCGAGTCCTCTCATGCTCATAAAGAGCCTGATGTTTTCAGGATGTCCGCTCATCTGGCGGTACATGAAGAGCCGCATCGGCGTTTCCGCGCCGCGGTACGCTTCTTCCACGCTAATCTCACCGTCGGAAAGCGGCTTTATCGAATTGTTGTAGATGGAATCAAAGGTAGGCCACATGATAAAAATGGTCAAAAACAGGGAAATTCCCATTAAAACCTGCGTAGGAGGCACCTGTTGCAGTGAAAGGGCGCGTTTTATGAAATCAAGCGTTATGGAGATGCGCAGAAAACTCGTCATCAATATGATGATGCTTGGCGCAAGAGACAACACCGTAAGGAGCAACAGAAGCTGCAAGGAAAAAGCCACCTCTCTGCCGGATTCGGGATTCCGAATCGTGAGATCGATGAAAGGAATCGCCG
Source organism: Treponema sp. (assembly GCA_031259035.1). Lineage (GTDB taxonomy): Bacteria > Spirochaetota > Spirochaetia > Treponematales > Breznakiellaceae > JAIRKH01. Next base: position 2,361 of record JAIRLZ010000292.1, read on the forward strand.
TACTTTGGGGCGAGGGAATAGCCGTTGTTCCAGACGCGGGCGTATCATTGGGAAGCCCTGTGGTCTGCGCGGGCAAAGGCGCCGCTAGAAAAATTAAAAATACAACCAGCGTTGAAATTTTTTTTGCCATTTTAAGCGATTCAAGCAGGCTCATTGCATCTCCTGCAAGCGTTCTCTGGTTTTGCGGAGCCGTTCAGCCGTAGGCGCGGACGCTTCGCCGGCGGTCTCGTTCTTGCCGGCTGCGCCGGCTTTGCTTCCCAATACGTTGCTGAAGAGGTTCGTGAAGCCGGCTTTTCCGGCGCTTTCCGCGTTTCGTCTGGAATCCTCAAGAATCATGGCGTCTACCGTTTCCTGATCCGTCAATTCGGCTATCAGGGATACGCCGCCATTTTCGGTGTCGCCCACAAGCCACGCCTTTCCGCCCACCGCGATCACATGAACCGCCTTGTTTGGTCCCAACGCCGCGCTTGCAAGCACTTTCACAAACCGCCCTTGCTGTATTGATGGACGGGAAATTTTTTTCAGAAAAAACACGATCCCGTAAATTGCCACCGCCACCAGTGTCAGCGCTAATACAAGCCGTAAAATAAGAAAAAAGGTTGAAAGACCGCCATTAGCCGCCGTGTCGACGGACTCGTCTCCACTAATAAGAATTTGTTCCTCATCGCTGATTTGCAAAGCGCCTGCCGTACGATCCGCCGCTTCAAAATCTGTCTGCGCATAAAGCGGTTGAGAAATTATAAACATGGTTATAATAGAAAAAATAAATAAAAATAGAAAAATACCGCTTCTTTTCAGTTTCCCCTCCCAAAACTGGAGCCTTCCAATTTTTTTAGAAGGCTCTTTTTGAAGAAAGCTAGGACATACCGCTCATACGTTCCATAGGAGAGACGATCTCCGTAACACGGACGCCGAAATTTTCATCAATGACCACAACCTCACCTTTAGCGATGAGTTTATGGTTGACCAATATATCAACCGGTTCGCCGGCAAGTTTGTCCAACTCAATGATGGTACCCTCGCCCATGCTGAGGATTTCCTTGACGAACTTTTTGGTTCGCCCAAGCTCAACGGTCATCTCCATGTAAACATCCATGATGAGGCTGATATTAGCCTGTTCCTGCGATGTCGCTTGACTCATCAAATTTGGAAATTGAACCGCTTGAACATTAGCTGAACCCATACCAGGCATTCCTCCTCCCATTGGCATCATTCCTCCCATTGGCATACCCATGCCCTGCATACCCGCCGCTGTTGCGGGCTGTTGCTGAACGGACGCCGGAGCTTTCTTTGCGGACGCGGCGTTTTCATTTAAAGCGGCGCCAATTGCATGCGACACATTG
>JAIRLZ010000293.1 GCA_031259035.1 Treponema sp.
ATTTCAAGTCAAGAGATTGCCCGCGGCTTGACGGTGGAATCGGCGGAAAGCGGCGGCGCTGCGCAAAGCCCTATCGCTACAGCGAAGTTCAGCTACACGATACTGCCCCGTTGAGGGGGAAGCAATTGATTTATTCAGGCGAGCGATCAACTCGAAATTTCTAACATGGTGAAAGTGGCGCGTGTAAAATTATAACACGAACAAAACGAACAAACACGAACTTTTGCTTTGAGGGCTTTGACCCCGCTTGTTTTCTCTTGCTTTATCCAAACAGCGCGACAATCCAGATAAAATCAAGGTTATTGAAGAATAAGTTCGCGTGGAAGTGGCGCGGACTCCGCTTATCCCTAATACGGGGCGCGTTCTAAGCGAGCGTCCTTGTGATCGCTTCCTTCATGGCTTTGACATACGCGGCGAGATGCGGCGCGGCTTGTTCTTGGTATTGCTCAATGATGCGCACCAGAGCGCTGCCGACAATAACGCCGTCCGCGACACGCGACACGGCGGCGGCTTGTTCCGGCGTGTGAATGCCGAAGCCGACGGCGGCGGGAAGCGGCGTTTCGGCTTTGACGGACGCGACTAGCGCGGATAAATCGGTTGTAATCTCGCCGCGGATTCCGGTGACGCCCAGCGATGAGACGATATACAAAAATCCCGACGCGGCGCGGGCGATTTTTTTGATCCGCCGTTCAGAAGTCGGCGCGACAAGAGAAATCAAATCAATTTCGTATTCCCGCGCAATGGGGCGCGCTTCACCCTGTTCCTCAAACGGAAGATCGGGGATGATAACGCCGTCAACGCCCGCATGAGCGCAACGTTCAAAAAACGCGCGGTACCCATAGTGAAACACCGGATTCAGGTAGGTGAGAAAGACAAGCGGAACCACGATTTCGCGGCGCGCGGCTTCCACCAAGCCAAATACCCGCTCAATGGTCGCGCCTCCTTGCAAAGCGCGGATATTCGCTTGCTGGATAACCGCGCCTTCGGCAATGGGGTCGGAAAATGGAATCCCGATTTCAATGATGTCCGCGCCGGCGCGGGCAAGCGTAAGAATAAACTCGGCGCTTTTTTCGATGTTGGGATCGCCTGCGGTGACAAAGGCGATAAACGCCTTGCCATTTTTGAACGCTTGACCAATATTACTCATGGATATGTTCTCCCCGATACCGCGCTATGGCCGCGACGTCTTTATCCCCGCGCCCCGATAGGCAAATGATGATGTTTTCTTCACGCCCAAAATGAGGGGCGATCTTCCGCGCATATGAAACGGCGTGCGCGCTTTCGATGGCGCAGATGACGCCTTCGGCGTGGGCAAGGTATTCAAACGCGGACACGGCCTCTTCATCAGTGACCGCGACATACTCTGCGCGTCCGGTGTTGTGGAGATGGGCGTGTTCTGGTCCGACGCCCGGATAGTCGAGTCCCGCTGAAATCGAATAGACCGGCGCGATCTGCCCTTCATCATCCTGACAGAAGTAGGATTTCATGCCGTGAAACACACCGATTGTCCCTTTGCTGATAGTCGCCGCATGCCTCGCGGTGTCGACGCCTTCTCCAGCGGCCTCGCAGCCGATCAAGCGCACGCCTTTGTCGCCGATAAAGTGGTGGAACATGCCCATCGCATTGCTGCCGCCGCCCACGCACGCGATAACGGCGGCGGGCAGTTTGCCTTCTTTCGCAAGAACCTGATCCCTTGCTTCGCGGCTGATGACGCTTTGGAAGTCCCGCACGATGGTCGGGAAGGGGTGCGGTCCCATCACCGAACCAAGCGCGTAGTGGGTGTCGCGTACGCGGCTCACCCATTCGCGCATCGTTTCGTTCACCGCGTCTTTCAGCGTCTGCGTGCCGGATATCACCGCGTTGACCTTTGCGCCGAGCAGCCGCATACGGTACACATTGAGGGCTTGCCGCTCCGTGTCTTCTTTTCCCATAAAGATTTCACATTCCATGCCAAGCAGAGCCGCCGCAGTCGCCGCGGCGACGCCGTGCTGTCCCGCGCCGGTTTCCGCTATGATACGGGTCTTTCCCATTTTCTTCGCAAGCAAAGTTTGCCCCAACACGTTATTGATTTTGTGGGAGCCGGTGTGGTTCAAGTCTTCCCGCTTGAGGTAGATTTTCGCGCCGCCAAGGTCGCGTGTCATTTTTTCGGCATAGTACAAGAGAGACGGCCGCCCCGCGTAATTCGTGAGCAAGTCCGCAAGCTCCGCGGTAAAAGCCGGATCGTCTTTGTAATGGTTGAACGCCGCTTCCAAATTGATAATTTCGTTCATCAGCGTTTCGGGGATATATTGCCCGCCGAACTCGCCGAATCTGCCGTTTTTGGTCATCTGCGACCTCCTTTCTCAGCGCTCTTGACACGCGCCGCGCACATCTTAGGCGCAATGAACCCTCCTCGCGAGAAGATGTTCCACGAGCTTGTTCCAATTTTCTTCCGCTCATCAGGCGTCTATATCAAAAAAGCGTTTCCACCGCTCTTTTGTCAAGAAAAAGACTGGTAGTTTCAAGAAATACACAAACATATTATTTTTTTATATCTGAGCCTGTTCCAAAACTTCAGTTTTAGAACAGGTTCAAATAAGTTTATAGACGTCTGACACTTTAGTCAACTCCCCTCTTGAAGCTGGTCAATTTGTAGGTGGAGTATATTTTATAAACGGGCGGAGCGGCAGTTTTTGAAAAGCCGCCTTAGATTGAGGTTCGCCCCAACCTGAACGTAGTTCGTGTTGCGGGAAACGCTCATACGCTTAGGAACTGTGCAAGAATAACATGACCACATGCTCATGTTATTTCCGCACAGATCCTTATGACTTTCAAATATCCCAATAACGCTGTTTCCCATTTGTTCATTTCGTGGTATACCGGGATTGCTTTGGCTACAGGGAATCGCGGTTGGGTTTCCTGAGTTTTGGGGCAAGTTTCACATGTCGTCCGGCAAATGCGGATCAGGAACCGTTCAGAAATAACATGACCAAACGGTCATGTTATTTCCTAATTGCGTGAGCAATTAAAACAAAATGCTGTGCATTTTATTTTTTAATCGGTATAATCCTTTCGGCGCTTTTCCAGCGGCATGTCCCCGCCGATATGATGGCTTCGCTGTTCGGCAAAGGAAACCGGGGTTTTGGTCTTTTAATGGCAGCCACAATCGGCGTTCCGCTTTCTCTGTGCGGCGGCGGGACTAGTACCCTCATAATGGGTTGGTTGCGGAACGGTATGAGCATGGGTTCCGCCGCAGCCTTTATGATCACCGGTCCCGCAACTAAAATCACCAACCTTGGAGCGCTAAAGATTGTTTTGGGGGTGAAAAATTTTATTCTTTATGTGCTAGAGCTTTTCCCAAAACCCGGTTGGTTTTGAGAAAGGCTTTGGAAGAAGCGGTTAAAAAACTCGCTTTTTCCCTTAAATCTAAGGCAGCTTTCCCGGAGCCTGCTCCAAAAGCAAATCCGAGGCGTCTTCATTGTTCCATCAGGATGCCTTGTCAGTCAAACACGCCGGATTTAAACCGGAAAAATCATGCTTGATTTTGAGAGAATCGAGTATGTGGGATATTTGTCCCCGATGGTGGGTGTTGTGCGCGACAAGATTCTGAGCGAGAAAAAAGAGCGGAACGGATGCCGGATTCCCGCCATACCATGCAATGGGAATCTGTTTTGCGTAGTCCTCATCGGTTAAAACCGCCGACAGCTTGACGTACACATCGTCCGCTGTGGCAATGGCGTCCGCCACCGCCTTCCATTGCGCTTCGGCGAGCGTTCCTTCAAAATTGGGAAGGGTTTCCAGCGGTTTCAAGATTTCTAGCGCCGCAACATGCGCCGGGGTGTTGTCTTTGATCGCTTCCTTAAAAAACGAACCAAGAAAGAAACGAACGCCGCCCAGTATGTGCCGCGCCAGCCCTGACAAGCCGCCGTAATAGCTGCCCCGATCCGCCTCCCGTTCCTCATTGGAAAGATCGCCCAAGAGGGAGAGAACCGCGCTGTCCGCATCCTTGTTATATTTTGCGAAAACAAGAAAAATATCCTTCATATATTACGCCTATTGCTCCTGTAAATGATACGGGTGAAATGCCTCACTCCGCGTTATACGCGCGCTAAACGCGCGCCATGAGAATGCGAAATTTTCAATATGGTCAATGAGGCGCTTCATGGTTTTGCCTCCACAACGCCAACGCCGTCCCCATGAGCGCGTGGGTGTACGGCTTTCTCCCCATGTTTTCCATGACTTCCTCAATGGGAACCAACTCCATAGCGACGTATTCATCTTCGTCAAGGTGTTGGGATGGTAGGGGAGACAGAGCTTCCGCCAGAAAGAAATGAACGCGGTTGTTCATAATAGCGGGATTCGGACTCATTTCACCCAGCTTGGTGATTTTTTTGGCGGTATAGGCGGTTTCTTCTTCCAATTCCCGAAGCGCCGCTTGACTTGGGTCTTCATCCGCTTCAAGAACCCCGCCCGGAAACTCAAGGCTTAACTCCTGCGCCCCATGCCGCCATTGCCTCACCATGACGAAAAAGCTGCGCCCGTCCTTTTCCAGCACAGGCGCCACTATTGTCCAATCGGCGGCGTCTAACGCCATAAAGACGCCCGTGCGCTTCTTATCGGGCGAGCGGCACAGACTCTCGTACACGGAAAAAACGCGGCATTTGTAAACCTCTTTCCGCCCTTCTTCCCGCCATACGAGGCTGTCGTACTTATTCGGCATATTTTGCGACTGCTTGCTCGTACATGGCGACATATTTCTGCGCTGATTTTTTCCATGAGAAATCAAGTTTCATGCTGCGGATTCGCATCTTTTCGATCTGAGCCCGCCTGTTGTAATACGCCCAGTTAGCCCATCCGACCGTATCGTAGATAGAACGCGGATTCAGTTGGTCAAACATAAAGCCCGTGCCTTCGCTAGTTTCCTGATTGAAATTTTCAACCGTATCCGCCAGTCCGCCGGTATTTCTGACAATGGGCAGAGCGCCGTAGGCAAGGGAGTACATCTGGTTGAGTCCGCACGGCTCATACCGGCTCGGCATAAGGAAGAAGTCGCTGCCCGCTTCAATAAGGTGGCTTGTGGCTTCGCTGTATTCGATCTTCGCTTTGAAATTGGAAAGGCGGGACGCAAGGCTGCGGATTTCGTTTTCGCACCATGTGTCGCCGGTTCCGACGAGCGCCAATTGCAGTTCCATATCACGGCAAATATTCCATGCGGATCCATAGGAAGGTCCGAAAAGCTCGCCCACGCCTTTCTGCTCTGTAAGGCGGGTGGCCATGCCGATAACCGGTACATTGGGATTTTGGGGCAGCCCGAATTCGCGCTGGAGCGCTTCTTTTGCCTTCGCCTTGCCTTCTTTAACGGTTGTACTGTCGTAGTTCATCGGAATATACGGGTCTTTCTTGGGATTCCAGACTTGAGTGTCGATGCCGTTCAATATACCGGTGTAATCGGCCGACCGGTATCGCAACGAGCTGTCCAAACGGAAGCCGAAGGCTTGAGTCTGGGTTTCCTGAGCGTACCGTGGTGAAACCGTGTTGAGCTTGTCCGCGCTATGAATGCCCGCCTTGAGGAAATTCATCATATTCCAGTCTTCAAACCCCGCTTGATGGAAAATATCCCATCCAAGATTGGTGAAGGGATAGTTTTCCTTATGGTAAATCCCCTGGTAACCCAAATTGTGGATGGTCAGAATTGAAGCCGTTTTCTCAAAACCACCTCGCCGCTCCCCATATTTCAAGAAAACCGGCGCCAACGCCGTCTGCCAATCATGGGCGTGCAGGATATCAGGATACCAATCAAGTTTCCGGCACAGTTCAAAAACGATCTTGCTGAAGAAAATGAAACGCCTCGGATTGTCAAAATAATCAGGCTCGTACTGCTCCCCATAAATGCCGATTTTACTGCCAAAAAAGTCATTGTGTTCAATAAAATAGACATGAATGGGATTCTTTTTGGAATATCCTTCTAAATTCGTTGTATAAACGGCGCTTTTCACTTCCATATTGTTCATAATAGTCGCAAGCGGCATTTCAAGATCGCGCAAACCGAGTTTTACCCTGTCAACTTTGAAATAACGTGGAACAACGACACGAACCTCATGCCCCATCTTCGAAAGCGTAAGAGCCAACGCTGAAACCGCGTCGGCCAAGCCGCCTGTTTTCACAAAAGGCGCCGCTTCACTTGCGGCCATTAGTATTTTCATATAACACCTCTCTTAACATAACGCATAAAAGCCGCTTCAAAGCGCATTTTGAAGCGGAGTCGCTTCAAAATCTAGAAAGAATCCACCATCGAAAGCCCGTTGTCTTTTAGAATTTGAAGCCCTTTCTCGTGATCCGCGAGTTTAAAAATAACCACCGCTTTTCCCGCTTTACTTTCAAGCGACGCATACAGGTACTCAATGTTTACCTGCGATTTTTGGAAAAGTTCCATGACATGCGCGAGACCGCCCGGTTTATCCTCTATTTCCACCGCCGCGATGTCGGTGATGCGGGTGGTAAAGCCGGCTTCGTTCAGGGCGCGCAACGCCTTGTCATGCTGATCAACGATGATCCGCAAAATCCCAAAATCAGCGGTGTCGGCTATGCTTATGGCGCGCATATTTACACCCGCTTCCGCGAGAACACGGGTGACTTCGCCCAGTCTACCCACCTTGTTTTCAAGGAAAACGGTAATTTGTTTTAATTCCATTTGGTTTCCTCCTAAATTTTTCTTCGATCAATCACTCGTTTCGACTTGCCCATTGAACGCTCAATGGTTTTCGGCTCAACGAGTTTAACCTTGAGACCGACTTGCAGTTTGGACTTCATCACGCTCTCAATGCGATGCCGCAATCCTTCAAGGTCCTTTGTTTCATCGCTGAAGAATTCCTGTTTCACTTCGACCTGAAGCTCTATTTCGTCAAGATGAGAAGCGCCGCGATCAACAACGATGAGGTAGTGCGGTTCGGCGCCCTCCACCTCAATGAGCGCGTGTTCTATCTGGCTGGGGAATACGTTTACGCCGCGAATGATGAGCATGTCGTCGGTGCGTCCGAAAAGACGGTGCATCTTTCTGGTGGTGCGTCCGCAGGAACATGGCTCTGTGATGAAGTAGGTGATGTCTCGCGTACGGTAGCGCAGGAGCGGCGTGCCTTCCTTGGTGAGCGTGGTGAACGCCAGTTCGCCTTTCTCGCCTTCAGGCAGCGCCTTTCCGGTTTCAGGATCAACTATTTCCGGGTAAAAAAGGTCTTCGTTTATGTGCAGCCCATGCTGCGCCTCACATTCAAAGGCGACGCCCGGTCCAATGATTTCGGTCAATCCATAGATGTCGTAGGCTTTCATGTTGTACTGGGCTTCGATTTCCTTCCTCATGTTTTCACTCCACGGCTCCGCGCCGAAGCACCCCTTGCTGACGGGCAGTTTTTTGAGATCAATGCCCCGCTCTCTGGCTTCCTCCGCCATATAAAGAGCGTAAGACGGGGTGCAGGTGAGCATGGTTGAACCGAAAGCCTCCATCACCATGAGCTGCCGCTCCGTATTGCCGGAGGACATGGGCAGCACATTCGCGCCTATGGTACGCGCCCCGTAGTGGGCGCCCGGACCGCCGGTGAACAACCCGTATCCATAGCAATTCTGCACTATATCATCCGCCGTACAACCTCCGCCCGCAAGCGTACGCGCCATTGATTCGCACCAAATCTCGATGTCTTTGCGGGTGTAGGCGTCGACAACCGGAACGCCGGTGGTGCCGGAGGACAGGTGAATTTCTTCGATCATCGACTTGGGACAAGCAAAAAAACCATAAGGGAAATTTTCCCGCATGTCGTCCTTGGTAGTAAAAGGAAGCTTCTCTATATCCTCAAGCGTATGAATATCCCTCGCTTTTATGCCAAGCTCATCCATCTTTCTTGTATAGAAAGGCACAGTCTCGTAGAGTTTTTCCACCAGATTTTTAAGTCGCGCAAGTTGCAACCGCTTGCGCGCATCCGCACCCATAGATTCATATTCAGGATTGAATATCATATGCACCCCTTTCTTTATAGTATTTCATACCTTATATATAGAAAGCAAGCGAAAAAACAGGTTTTTGCGCTTGCCGAATTTCACGACACATAGTTTTCACCGCGTTGCTTTCATCACTTCAAATTCCTTTTGGATTTCCGCTGAGGGCGCTTTGGTGAGCAGGCTCACTACGAAAATGACGACGCAGGAAAGAATGAATGAAGGAAGCAGCTCGTATATGCTGAAGCCTCCGCCGAGCCTGCTGATGACGTTCTTCCAAAGCACGACCATGACGCCGCCCGACAGCATCCCGGCCGCCGCGCCCTGAAGCGTAACGCGCTTCCAGAACAGGGAGAAGAGCACGAGCGGCCCGAAAGCCGCCCCGAATCCCGCCCATGCGTAGGAGACGATTCGGAATATGGACTGGTTCCCTGAAAGGGCGATTATTGTTCCAAAAATGGTGACGAGGACTATCGCGAGCCGCGCCACCCACATGACCGTAGCCTCACGCGCCTTTTTGAAGAAGGTTTTGAAAAGGTCGTTTGCGAAGGATGAGGAGACGGCGAGCATGTAGGAATCCGAGGAACTCATGGAAGCGGCGAGGATGCCCGAAAGCGCAAAGCCGGCGATGAGGGGCGGGAAGAAATCCGATGTCAAATACAAGAAGATGTTTTCCGCCTCGCTGGCCGTGCCGAGAAGACTGGGGAAGTAGGCGCGTCCGATGAGTCCAATGGCGACCGCGGCGAAGAGGGAGATGAAGCACCACGTGACGGCGATGAACTTTGACTTCCGTATTTTCGAAGCGTTTTCTATGGCCATGAAGCGTATCAGCACATGGGGCATACCGAAATAGCCCAACCCCCACGCGAGGCATGAGAGAATGCTGAGGAGGGGGTAGCTGGCGCCGCTTCCGAATTGGGGCGCTCCATTGACGACCGCCTGAACGCCGTCTTGCATGGCTGGCGTCGCAATGCCGAATATATCCAGGAACCGGGGAATGTCGCCTATCCGCTCTCCGACGCCGCTAAAGCCGCCTGAGAACACGAAGCCAAAAACAAGCACAGCCACGAGCGCGAAAGACATCAAGATGCCCTGAATGAGGTCTGTCATGCAGACGGCGAGGAAGCCGCCGAGCAGGGTGTATGCCAATAGAATCACCGCGCCGAGTGTCACCATCACTGAATAATAACGTTCCGCGTTAAACACATAGGTGAACAGTTTGCCGAAAGTGACGAATTGCGACGCGGTATATATAGAAAAGAAGACAAGAATAATGATCGCCGCAATGGTTTTCAGAACGTTCTTTTTGTCATGGAAACGTTTGCTGAAGAACTCAGGCAGAGTGATGGCGTTGTCCGCGATTTGGGAATAGTTTCTGAGGCGTTTGGCCACCAACTGCCAGTTGATCCATGTTCCCGCAAAGAGTCCCAGCGCCGTCCAGAACGCCTCGCCGCAGCCTGTGAAGTAGGCGACGCCAGGCAGTCCCATAAGCAGCCAGCCGGACATGTCAGACGCCTCGGCGCTCATTGCCACGACCCACGGTCCAAGCCCCCGCTTTCCTATAAAATATTCCTCAATGCCAGCGTTGCTCCTGCGAGCGTACCATAGGGCTACCGCGATTGTAATCAACAGATATACAACTATACCTATTAACATCTGTATGTTTGCAAAGGTCATGCCTCCTCCTTATTATTGGCAATGGCAAGAAGAGAGTCTTTTTCAAAAACTGACGCCTCAGTCGCGTTTTAGGAAAGCCTCCTATGAGAAGCATATAAAAAACTGAAAAAATAATCAAGGCGATCTCCTGCGCATGAGAAACATCTTTCCATATTTCCGTATCTATGCTAGTATAAAACCATGAAAAGCACTGACAATCTTGCTGTTTTTAGCGCGGGCGTCGCGCAAATTTGCGCCCATACGCCGCTTGCCGAAGACAAACCGCTGCGCTGGACTATTATCGCGAATCCGAAAGCCGGCGGATTCACCATAACATCACGGTGGAAGAAACATGCGGCGGATCTTAACGCCGCGATAGAGAAAGCCGGACTAAATCCGTTGCATAAAGACGCGGCTCCCTCCGGCGTTGGCGACGCCGCCGGCCTGTCGCTCACCGGCAAGGCGGGAGACGCGAAACAGTTCGCCGAAGCCGTTGTCGCGGCAATGGCGCGGGATGACGCTTTTCATCTTATCATCACGGCGGGCGGGGACGGAACCAGTCTTGAAGCGCTGACCGCTCTTTTCTACGCCGCGGAATCGATCCGCGCCCGTTGCGCCGTACTGCGGCTTCCTATGGGAACAGGCAACGACGGCTCCGACGCATGGGAGCTTGGGAAGGCGCTCGATCTCATCGTCTCGCCTTCAACAATAACGCGCGTACCCGCCCTGCGGCTTGCCTGCGCGACCAAGGGCAAAGGTCCATTTCTGGCGTTCAACATCCTGTCCGTGGGGCTGGACGCATTTGTAACGCATAACACAAATAAGATGAAAGGCGCGTTGCCCGGCGATTCGTACAAACTTTGGGTTGACATCGCGTCCCTTTTCTACGATAGAATCTACACGGTTGGACACATGGACATCAAAGCGTTCGACGAAGCGGGGGCGGAGATTCGCTCCTTCTCCGGGAAGCCTCTTCTCATAGCTGTCGGCGCAAGCGGACGCCGCACCTACGGCTCGCACAAACATATCTTGCCCGACGACCGCAACGTATGCATAGTCTGGCAAATGCCCGTGTACAGGAAACTCCTGCTCAAGGATAGTTTTACCACCGGCGCCCATAGAGACAAGCCGGAGGTGGCGCTGTTCACCGCGTCCCGCATAGAGTTTCAGGGCGAACACCCCATATTGGCGCAAATGGACGGCGAGACCGTGTCGCTTGCGAAAGAGGATTTCCCGTGCGGCATCGCGCTTACTGGCCCTGTAATGCCGATTCTACAGCCCGCGCCAACTGATCGGAGCAAGACGTTTTCTTGAAACCGCAGCGTATGCCTTTGAGTTGCCGGATGAGTTCTTCCGCGTCCATGCCGTCAACCAGCCTCGAAATGGCCTGGAGGTTGCCGTTGCAGCCGTTCTCGAATGAAACGGCGTATACTTTATTGTCTGTAACGTCAAAATGGATCTTTGTGGAACACGTTCCATGAGTTTTATATTCAAACATGGGTACTACTATACCCCCAAAGGGGGTTTATATGCGAGGCGCCCACGCCCCCCAAAGGGGGCTTATCCGCGAGACGCCCACGCCCCCAAAGGGGGATTTATACGCGAGACGCCCACGCCCCCAAAGGGGGTTTATATGCGAGGCGCCCGCGCCCCCCAAAGGGGGCTTATACGCGAGACGCTCACGCCCCCAAAGGGGGATTTATATGCGAGACGCCCACGCCCCCAAAGGGGGTTTTATATGCTAGACGCCCGCGCCCCCAAAGGGGGATTTATACGCGAGACGCCCACGCCCCCAAAGG
>JAIRLZ010000026.1 GCA_031259035.1 Treponema sp.
AAAACGCGCGTGATCCCCTTCTGTCCCCATCTCCAAAAATTGTATTTCATACCTCTCGCCGATTTCTTCACACACTTCTTCCAGCGTTTTATCCGCTTCTTCGCTAATGACTATACGCCTGTATTTTGCTGGACATACGATATGATATAACAATACCGATACATTGTGGGCTTTAGGTATGTATTCACTCATTCCCACATTCTATCATTGTTTTTATTTGTTTTCACCGCCCCAAGGGGCGGGGTATTTACCCCAAGGGAATAAAAATCGCCCAAAACCTCTTGCAAAAAAAGATGGAACAATGTATAGTGGTGGTGGCGCTAAATTTAGCCTTAAATAACACCACATATTGTGTATATGGTGTGTATAACTGTGTATAACACTGTGGATAAATTGTCTAGATATTTGTATGGCAAGGAATTTTATATGCGGTGTCCGAATTGCGGAAGTGTAGATGACAGGGTGCTTGACTCAAGAACGCTCGCGGCGGGAGACGCAATCCGCAGACGGAGGGAATGTCTGAGTTGCGGCTTCAGATTTACAAGCTACGAGCGCATTGAGATAAAACCTTTTATGGTGATCAAAAAGGATGGGCGCCGGGAGCCTTTCGACCGGAACAAGATCGAGCGCGGGATACAGCGGGCTTTGGAGAAGCGCCCTGTGTCCCAGATGAGCATCGAAAACCTGGTCAATGAGGTGGAAGATGCCGCGGCTATGATGGGAAAAGTGACCCGCGAGATACCGGCAAGCGCCATAGGAAATCTGACGCTTGAAAAACTCGCGGAGCTTGACAAGGTGGCGTACATCCGCTTCGCGTCGGTATACCGGCATTTTGAGAGTATAGATGAATTTATTGCAGAGGTAAGAAATTGGGAGGAAAAACATGATTAAGTACGTAGTAAAACGCTCGGGCGATGTGGAGGCGTATGATCGCGGCAAGATATACAACGCGATCAGCAAGGCGTTCTTCGCTGTCCGAGGGAAGTCCGCGGAGAACGCCGCGGACAGGATGGACGCCATTGCCGCCCGTGTGGAAGAGACGATCACGGATATGATGGCGACGCGGCATCCGCATTCTATTCCCGCGATTGAGGAAATTCAGGATTTGGTGGAAAACGCGCTCATTGAAGCCAAAGAGACGGCGGTCGCCAAGGCGTATATCCTGTACCGCGCGAAACATGAAGCGATGCGGGACGCGAAAAAGCTCATGCTGGACATTGATTCCACTATGGACGGGTATCTGAAGCAGGAAGATTGGCGCGTCAATGAGAACGCCAATGTGAACTATTCGCTGGGCGGACTCATTCTCCACAATTCCGGCAGCATCACCGCCAATTACTGGCTCAAGAACATCTACACGCCGGAAATCGCGGACGCCCACCGGAACGCGGATTTCCATATCCACGATCTGTCCATGTTTTCAGGCTATTGCGCGGGCTGGTCGCTGCGGCAGCTCATTGCCGAAGGTTTGGGCGGCGTTACGGACAAGATCACGTCCTATCCGGCGAAACACCTTTCAACGCTTATGCAACAGGCCGTGAATTTTCTCGGATGCCTCCAGAACGAATGGGCGGGCGCTCAAGCCTTCAGTTCGTTTGACACCTATATCGCCCCGTTTGTACATGCGGACGATCTTTCGGACAAAGAGGTGAAGCAGTGCCTCCAGAGCTTCGTATTCGGCGTGAACACGCCCAGCCGCTGGGGGTCCCAGGCGCCCTTCACCAACATCACGCTTGACTGGACATGCCCGGCGGACCTCAAAGACAAGAAAGCCGTCATAGGCGGTAAGGAGGCGGGCTTCACCTACGGAGACTGCAAGCCGGAAATGGACAGGGTGAACAGACTCTTCATAGAATTGATGCTTGAAGGAGACGCGGAAGGACGTGGTTTCCAGTACCCCATTCCCACCTACAATATCACCGAGGATTTTGATTGGGACAGCGACAACGCCAGGCTGCTCTTTGAGATGACCGCGCGGTACGGCACCCCATATTTCCAGAACTTCGTCAATTCCGATCTGAATCCGGGCGACGTGCGGAGCATGTGCTGCCGCCTCCAGTTGGACAAGCGCGAGCTCCGCAAACGCGGCGGCGGACTGTTCGGCTCGGACGAGCTTACCGGCTCCATTGGCGTTGTCACCATCAACCTTCCCCGGATTGGGTATCTCGCCCAAACCGAGAAAGACTTTTTCAAGAAACTTGAAGACATCATGGGGCTTGCCAAGGAAAGCCTCTTGATCAAGCGGAAAGCAGTCAACCGGCTTTTGCAATCCGGGCTTTTCCCGTATACGAAACGGTACCTGCGCACCCTGGACAACCACTTCAACACCATCGGGCTGGTCGGCATGAACGAGTGCCTGCAAAACTTTCTGGGCAGGAATATAACTATTGACACTGAAAAGGGGCAGGCGTTCGCCAAAAAGACGCTGGCGTTCATGCGGGACAAGCTCGCCGATTATCAGGAAGAAACCGGAGAACTCTTCAACCTTGAGGCGTCGCCCGCGGAATCGACCTCGTACCGTTTGGCGAAACACGACAAGGAACGCTATCCCAAGATCATCACGGCGGGCGCCGATGAGCCGTATTATACGAATTCGACCCAACTGCCTGTTGGATTGACCCCTGATGTGTTCGACGCCCTTGATTTGCAGGAGCCTCTACAGACTACCTACACGGGCGGCACCGTGTTTCACGCCTTTTTGGGAGAAGCTATTGACGACTGGCAAACGTGCCGCGATCTGGTGCGGACCATAGCCAATAACTACCGCATCCCGTACTTCACCATTTCACCCACCTTTTCGGTGTGCCAAAAGCACGGCTACCTCAAAGGGGAGCATTTCACTTGCCCCAAGTGCAAAGAGGAACAAGAAGCCGCGATAAAAGCGCGGATAGCCGAACTGGAAGAAGAGAGGGAATCCGTTCTAGCGGCTATGGCGCGCGCTGTGTAAGGGGTTGGAGCGCGTTGTCAATGAATGCGTAGCATCTGCGATGTGTAGCGGCGCTGACAACAGCCTCTAATCTATTTCTCATCTTAATATTTATTTAGGAGGTAAATAACAATGAGAACTATTGAAGAAATCAACAAAGATTTGCAAAAAGCGAGGGAAGATCTCGCGCAGGTACCGGGCGGGACCACCGAGGTGTACAGCCGCATCGTAGGCTACTACCGTTCGGTGCGGAATTGGAACAAGGGCAAGAAAGAGGAGTACGGCGAGCGGAAATTGTTCGAAGTTTCGAGCGGCGAGGGCGGCCACGAGGATGCGGCCTGCCTGCGCCGTATGACGGCTCTCCATTCGTTGCAGTTCTTCCCTCGTTCCGCGACAGCGGAGGCGGCGACACAAGCCGTATAACCGTGTAGCTGTCTAAGAAAGAACGGCGGGCGGGGTTTTGAGCGCGTATCGTGGCGAGTGTCAATTGTCGCATAACGCGCTCTAACCCCGCATCTTCAGTTTGTATAGAATGGGGGTGAACAATGAGAACTATTGAAGAAATCAACAAAGATTTGCGGGAAGCGAGGGAAGAACTCGCCGCTGTACAAGGCGGACCCGCCGAGGTGTACAGCCGCATCGTAGGCTACTACCGCTCGGTGCGGAACTGGAACAAGGGCAAGAAAGAAGAGTACGGCGAGCGGAAACTGTTCGAGATTTCGGAAGCCCACATCGCTAAAGCGACCGCGCCTGTGGAAGCGGCGAGGGCGGTGGCGAGGGAAGAACCGGTTCCCACCGTAGAAGCCGGCGCAGACGTGCGGGAAGCGGCGCGGGAAGCGGCGCAACCAGCGGTTTCGGCTAGCGCTTCGGCTGACGCTTCGCACATTTCGCGCCTGTTGCTTTTCGTCCGCCCCGCATGTCCCGCCTGCCCTTCCGCAAAAACGGCCGCCGGCAAACTCGGCATTCCGGTTGACATGGTGGACGCGGATACGGAAGACGGACTGGCGGAGGCGAGACGCAGGCGGGTGTTTTCAACGCCGACCGCCATACTGCTTTCCAAAGACGGCAAAGAGATCACCCGCGCCCTTGACAGCGCGGGCATCGCCGCTCTGGAAGACCTGAGCGCGGGGTGAGGACGTCCTGTAATACGGAGTCTGGAAGAAAAGGCGTGAACGCCCGCCGCGTCGTGATCTTCCGGCTTCGCTTTTTGCGCATCCCATGATCGGCAATTCCCTTGTAAAAACGCTCTTTGAACTCAAGGGCAACCCCAGAGTCTGCATATATACCGAACCCCTCTGGGGCCTTTCAATGAACCTTTGCCTGCCCTATGCGTCGGTGTACATGATGGCGCTCGGACTCAACGATACGGAAGTCGGGTTAATAGCAACCATCTACATGCTCTCGCAGGTGGCGTTCTCCTGTCTGAGCGGCCCCATCACTGACAAACTCGGCAGGCGCAAAACAACGGCGATCTTCGATTTCCTCTCGTGGTGCGCGCCATGCCTCATCTGGCTCAAGGCTGAAAATTTCTGGTTCTTTCTCATAGCGGCCCTATTCAACGGCGCAATGAAAGTCCCCACCAATTCATGGGACTGCCTCATGGTTGAAGACGCCGAACGCTCGCAGATCACACACCTCTACTCGCTTGTCATCGTCTGCGGACAGCTTTCCGCGCTTTTTGCGCCAATCGCCTCTTTGCTGGTAGCGCGCCTGACCATGATTCCAGCGGTCAGAATCCTCTACATGAACGCCTTTATCGTCATGAGCCTCAAGATCGGCTTGCTCTACCGCTTCTCACACGAAACCCGCGTCGGCATAGCGCGCATGAGTGAAACCAAAGGGCAGAGCATATGGACGCTTGCCGGCGGCTACGGCGGCGTGTTAAAGATCATAGCTTCGTCCCGCGGCTCCATTTTTTCACTTGTCATAGCCGCGCTTGTAGGCGCGGCCAGCATGATCAATATCACGTTCTGGCAGGTCATTGTCAGCAAAAAACTATTGGTGCCGGATGCCCTGCTGCCGCTTTTCCCCATGTTCCGCTCGATCATCGCCATCGCGTTCCTCTTTATCGCCGCGCCCCGCCTGTCAAACATAACGCTCAAAACGCCGCTGCTGGCCGGATTCGCATCCTACATGATCGGGCAGACCATTCTGACACTCGCGCCGCCCCAAAGCGAACTCACCTATGCGATCCTGTGCCTCTCGCTTGTCTTTGACGGCTTCGGTTCGGGCGTACTCGCCATGCTGGCCGAATCCCTGGTCGCGCTCTACGTCAACAAAGCGGAACGGGCGCGGGTCATGGCTATTCAGCATATGATCATCATGTTCGCCACCGCGCCCTTCGGCTGGATAAGCGGCGCGTTGTCGGGCGTCTCGCGGAACCTGCCCTTTGTGTTAAGCGCGGGGCTGCTGGCAACCGGCATCGCCGCGACGCTGGCATTTTATCGGGGCGACGGGAAGAAAAGCGCGTAAGCGGCGTCTGAAAAGACCGTTTTATTCGCGGTGAGGTCTCATACCCAACATCATAAACTTAAGACAAAACCTCCCGAAACAGGGTATTCTCAACAAGGGGGCTATGAACCATTGGGAGGGGATAGAGCGGTTTGAAACAGTACAACCTCAAGGAGGAGATGATGAAGAACATTGTGCCGGTTCGCGCCTTGCCGGGCAGCCCCCGAAAGTGGAAGTATTTCAATTGCAGCCAAAAACCCGCCGGCTTTTAAGGCTTAGGAACTGTATTGCGCAAGCAATTAAAACAACATGCTGTGCATGTTGTTTATGAACAGTTCCTTACGTGTATGATGTTGGGTCAGGCGCCTTCATGACGCCGCGCCGAAGGTCCCGCGTCACTTGGCATAGATTACCGTTCCTTCGCCCTTTTTGTCCGGCGGGGCGCCGGCGCCGAATTTGACCGGGATGTAGCTCCCTCCGCCCGCGCCCCTGCCGGTGGCCTCGCCGGCGCCGTCATACTCCGCCACGTCGTCCGGCGTGTTGTACAGCCCGTTCTTGATGGTCCACTCCCGCCCGCCGGAAGCCTCGGCGCCAAACGCCCGGTATTTCAACTCAAACTCCAGCAGCGCGTCCACGTCCCTTTGC
>JAIRLZ010000074.1 GCA_031259035.1 Treponema sp.
GCAAGCGGCGGGGTATTGAAGATTTCTCCTTGAAATCTTTGCGTATGCGGGGGAACAAATCCCCCGCACCCCCAGTTCTAACCGCCCCAAGGGGCGGGGTATTAAACCCCCAATGGAATAACCTTTCATGGCGAATCCTCACCGCCGGTGGAAGCGAGTTTTACTGTCTAAAATTTTTATGGGTCAAGTTTAGCTTGAAGGGCGGGGAGGTTCATTCGCAAAGTCTGGTTCATTCTCTGCCGAATAGGTCGTATACAACATCCATTCTATCGGACACTCCTCTTTACATAGACTGCCTGTAGTTCCATGTGGCAAAGACGGCTTCCCGGCTTGCCAGATTCTCACTCCGTCTTATATTCACTTTCCCGTATCGTATTCCCTTCATCTCAAGACTAACCCTACGCCGGCGCTCTTGACATGCGCCCCCTATTATGCAAAAATAAACGCATGAACATAAAAGATTTACAAGAAACAGCCGCGCTTGCCCATCTCAACCTCACAGACGAGGAACTCAAGGCGGCGTTTCCGGCGTTTGAGCAGATGCTCGGTTTCTTTGCCGCCATGCAAGCCGCCGACAACGACGCCGAAGCCTTTTCCATTTCCATCGCCGGACTTTCCCATCAGACGCATACAGTCTCTTCGGATTTCTTCCGTGAAGACGCCTTGCAAGACGCGCTCCCCGAAGGTTCAGCCAAAGCTCAGGGCGAAAGGCTCCTTGAGAATGAGGCGTTGTTAGACAACGCGGGGGAGCGGGATGGCAGATTTATAGTGATACCAAACGTTTTATAAAGGAAAAAACATGCGGGAATATATGGAGTATTTCAAAACGTGGGAAGAAAAGATAGGCGCGTTCATAGAGATTGACGAGAAAACGATAGAAAACAGCGGTTTCAAGGGCGTTGGGAAGTCCGGCGAAAAGATCGGCGAAAAATCCGTGTCCGGGCTTCCGTTTGCGGTGAAGGACAATATCGCGGTGAAAGGACGCTCTATAAGCTGCGGTTCAAAGCTGCTGGAAAATGTCAAATCCCCCTATACCGCAACGGCGGTCAAAAAATTGGAAGCGAAGGGCGCGTGGGTGATAGGGAAAACCAACCTTGACGAGTTTGGCATGGGGTCTTCGACCGACAATTCGGCGCTTAAGAAAACGAACAACCCGTGGGACACAAGCAGGGTCGCGGGCGGATCGTCGGGCGGTTCAGCGGCGGCGGTCGCCGCGGGACTGGTTCCCTTCGCGCTTGGTACGGACACGGGCGGCTCCATACGCCAACCTGCGGCATTCTGCGGCGTTGTCGGACTAAAACCCACGTACGGCGCCGTGTCCCGTTTCGGGTTGGTGGCCTACGCCTCAAGTCTCGAAACAGCCGGCGTGCTCGCCGATTCTGTGGAACGGTGCGGAACGGTGTTTTCGATCATACGGGGCAAGGACGAGAACGATCAAACCAGCGTTGAAGCGCCCGCGAATGCGCCGAAGCCGGAAGAAAGGAGCGGCAGGCCCCGGATTATCGGCGTACTGCCGCCGGAGTCTGTGGCAAAGGCAATCGCGGCGGCGGCTGACGGCGGCGCGGACAGCGAACAGGCGCTCTCCATTGCGGCTCAAGCCGCCACGCTGGAGGAAGAGGTGCGCAGGGGGTTTGAAACGGCGAAAAAAAATCTCGCCGCTCTGGGCCACACCCTCGTTGATGTGGAGATTCCCAGCCTCAAATATGGAGTGCCGGCGTATTACGCCATCGCCGCAGCGGAAGCAAGCGCGAATCTCGCCCGCTTCGACGGTATACGCTATGGCAAACGTCCGGATTGGGCGGAAAATCCCGATGATCTCATTGACAAGGCGCGGGAAGCCGGCTTCGGCGGCGAGGTAAAGCTGCGCATCCTGCTCGGCGCCTTTGTCCTGCGCTCCGGCTTTCAGGATCGTTACTACCTCCGCGCCCAACGCATCCGCGCCGGCATACGCCGGAGTTTTGAAGCCCTGCTCGGCGGCGCGGACTACGCCGATAGCGGCGTGTGTTGTGACGCCGTTCTGTTGCCCGTGTTCCCCACCCGCGCCTTTGACCGCGGACCATCTACACTGTCGCCCTTTGCCCAGAAAGCCGCAGACCTCTACACCTGTTGCGCAAACCTCGCGGGGCTTCCCGCGCTCTCCTTCCCCGCGTCCGTGGAACACGGCTTGCCGGTGGGAGTTCAGCTTTTGGGACGCGCCTTTGCGGAGGCGGCGCTGCTGGATATTGCGGAAGGGTACGAAAAGGAGCATCCGTTCCCCCACCCCTCTGGATATGAGCCATTTTGGGGTTAAAAACGCCCAAAGGCTCCGAAACGCCTCATGGAGAAAATGCGGCTGAAGCCCAATCCGCTTCCGCGTCCGCATAGTCCGGGGCTTCCCCCCGCCAGCTTTGCTCATGGCGACCGGACGGCGGATTTCCAGCGGCGCCGCCTTCACTTTCTTCGCCGCCTTTTGACAACGGGTTTTATTCCCTATTGCAAGGCGGGCGCTATGTTCAATGTGAGGGCATAGACTTTTTTCAGTACTATTTTTTCATAAGGCGCCGCGAACCCTTGACAAAACAAAATTTATGTGGATAATGGAATAATCTTTTGGGGGTGTAGCTCAGTTGGCTAGAGCGTTTGAATGGCATTCAAAAGGTCAGGGGTTCAATTCCCCTCACCTCCACATATCGCGCCGGCTTGAGACGCCGCCCTGCCATCCCTTCTTTTTCTAAACTGCTGAAATACAAAAAGCGCCCTCCTCCTACACGCAAGTCGCGGCTTCTCTTCCCATCAGTACAAACTCCTCGTCGGGTATCGCGGGATCAAACTCAACCGCCCGCATGTTCCGCAAATAGACCAGCGCGACGCGGGGAGGCAAGTCCGAGAACGCCGACGCGGCCCGCTTATAGCACGCCAACTGGAAACGATGGTTGTGCGGGTGTATTTCAGCGTCCGTCTTGAAATCCAGGATGACGCAGGCTCCGCCGCGCTCGTATATAAGATCGATTTGACCCTGAATAATGACGAGCCGGTCTTTGGGCGAGCCTTGAGGCAGAGGCAGCAGAAACGGGAATTCCGAGGCGCGCCGCGCGGCGTCCGCCGCTTCTTCGCCCAGTTCACTCGCAAGAAACCGCCTCGCAACATCGGAAGCTTCTTCGGACAAAGCCTGCATCCGCGATGCGCTTTCATCGGGGAACAGGAGGCGCGTTTCATGGAGGCTTTCATCCGCACGGCGCGCGCCGGTGAGGGCGCGCTCTATGAGGCGGTGGCACAGGGTTCCGAATTTCTTTTTCCGCTCCTCGTCTTTTTTGAGGAAGTCTTCACATTGGAAATTCGGGAGCGGTTCAAGCCAGCCGGAGACGCCCGCCGGACGGGAAAACATTCCACGCTCTTCCATTGCGGTCGGCGTCGTGAAAAGCGTTTTCGGCTCCGCGAGGGGCTTGCTCCGCGTCGCGTAAAACGCGCTCGCGGCGTCCGCAACGTCCGTGTCACGCGCGCTTCCCGCTCGCTTTCTTTCCAGCAGGCGTTCCATGCGGCTGTGCAGCCGTGTGATACGCTCGTGATATTCGGCGTAATCGGGCGTTGTTATGGAGAAAACCTCGCAAAGCGTCTGGGGGGAATCCGCCGGTTCATTGCGTTTGGCCGCCGCGTCCTGCAATCCGAGGGCAAGCAGATCGAAAAAACTCCCGCTCCGCGCTTCGCCGCTGTCCGAAGAAGAGGGCAGCGCAGCCAGCGTTTCAACACGTTTGTCTTCGCCGCTCTCCGCAAGCGCATGTTCAAGTTTCCGCTCAAGGTTGGCGGTTATCGCTCGTGAACCAAATATAAAGAGACTCCGCTCGGCGCGGGTCGCCGCGACATAAAAAAGCCGCTTGATTTCAGCCTCTTCCTGTTTCTGGATATGTTCCTTTTCCTTTTCATAAAAATAATTGACCGCAGACTCGTTTCTGCCTTGGGTGTCTGACTTCATGTTTATAATGGGACCGAATTCCTTCGATAGATAGTAAGGCGCGTTATTGCGGTCGCCCTGCCCCGAACCGCCCGCGCCCGCGAGGATGACCACCGGAAATTCAAGACCCTTGCTTTTATGTACCGTAAGAAACAGCGTTTCGTTGTCAACATCGGGAACTTCGCCGGTTTCGGTCTTTGCCGTTGTGCCGACAAGCGGGGCGAGCGCGTTGAGGAAGGCGCTCATGCTCAACTGCCGCTGATCCGCGCCCAGGGCGAGGTTGTAAAGATATTCAAAATGCCCCGCATTGGGGCGGGTCGTCTCATGGGAAAGCATGAACGTACGATAGCCGGTCTTGTACCACAAAAAAGTCAGGATTGACGTTATAGGTTCAAGATCGATGCGGGCTTTTAACTCATCAAAGACGTGTTTTCCATGCTCGAACCGCGCCCTTTCAGCGTCATTTGCAAAGTGAAATTCGGAGAAAGCGTTTGGGAAGGGCGCGTCGGGCTGTTCAAGGAGGATTCTGAACACGCTTTCATCTCCCAGTTTTACAAAGGGCGAGCGCAGTACCGTGGCGTAGGCGTTTCTGTCACGCGGGTACAGGGCAAGGCGCAGGATGGCGTAAAAATCGTTCGCCGGCGCTTCAGCGTAGACGCCCCGCGGATCCGCCGCGACAAACGGAACGCCAGCCTCACGAAACACCCGCTCGTACTCATGCTGATGACTCGTCGAACGGAAAAGCGCGGCGACATCGTGAAAGGCAAACGCCCCGGACTCAACGCCTTTCACGATCCGTTCCGCGACGCAGAGGGCTTCGCTCAAATCCTTCGGGATTTTCTGTACGCCGCCGCGCGCGTCTTTTTCGCCCCGCTTCGTCTCCTGCACATATATCTCAACCGGTTTTATGGCTGAAGCCTTTTTATGCGGGGCGCTCTCCACCGGAGCGAATTCGGCTTCAAACTTCTCTTTGGCTTGCCCAAAAACCGCGGGGAATATCATGTTGAAGAATCTCACCAGCTCCGGCGTAGACCGGTAGTTGGTGTTCAGGGAAATGCAACTGTTCTGCAATTCACCGGAAAGCCCCCGAAAAACAGCGACGTCAGCGCCGCGAAACCGGTAGATGGATTGTTTCTCGTCTCCTACAAAGAAGAGTTTCGCCGGGTTTAAGCCGCCGGTTTCGGGCGGCGAGCCGGCGGCGCCCGCATCGTCTTTTTCGGACAAGAGATAGAGCAACTGTTTCTGCAATTCGTTGTTATCCTGAAATTCGTCTATCATAACGGCTTTTATACGGCGCTTGTAAAAATTGCGAAGACCCAGATCGTTCAGGAGAATATCTACAGACAGTTCAAGGGTGTCGTGAAAAGAAAGGACGCCAGCCTGCCGCTTTCTTTCAATGAATTTGTCTTTGTACTCATCAAGAATTTTTCCTATTACGAGAATATCCTCCCGAAATTGCAGGGTTTTTGCCAGAACGATCAAATGTCTCGCCGCGTCTTTTAATCCGGGCGCGCCGCCGCCCTCGGCTCCACCGCCGACGGTGATTTCCCGCAGTTCGATCAACGCTTCGTCTTTCACACCGGATTTCGGAGTCGTATACGACTTGGATGACGCGAAAAAACCACCCGTTTCAATGAGGCGGGCGAGATATTCGCCATTAAAATCTTCACTGGGCGGAATGGTCTTTTTTGCCGCTTCCTTCGCTTTTTTGAGGGTCTCGCTCTTTGATTGCGCGTCATCCAGAAAAGAAATCTTCCGGCAGCGCTCGTTTATGCTGTTGACGCAGGCTTTGGTTTCCCTGACCACAACATCAACCTGGTTTTGGGCGAGCGTGGCGTAATCATCCTGTTTCACAAGGCTGAATGCGGTCGCCGCAATATCCGCGAACAGGTCTTTCACGATGGTTTTGAAGTTGCGGCTCGAAACCAGACGGGAGATGGTCTTGAGTTTGTCCGTGTTGTTCCGCTCTCGCATGATGATTTCAACGGCGGTCTCCTCCGCGATGGCGGCAAGCTCGGTGTCATCCACCCGGAAATCTCCGGCTATGCCATACCGGTACGACGCGCCCCGTACGAGCGAGGAGCAAAACGAATCCACGGTGGAGATGCGGGCTTGATCGAACTGGGCGAGCGCCTCCTTTGCTAACGGATGTTCGGACGCGGACAGCCGCTTGAAGATGCGCTCCCGCATTTCGGCGGCGGCTTTCCGGGTGAAGGTGAGGGTGAGGACTTCGCTCGCCTTAAACCCGCGTTCCGTTACGAGGCGCACATAGCGCTCCGCAAGCACCGTGGTTTTGCCGGAGCCCGCGCCTGCGGAAATCGCGGCGTTCATGTCGGCAAGATATGCCGCTTGTTGATTAGGGTCGAAATTCATGGAACTAGTATAGCAGAAAAACAGAGGAAAAAGGAGCGGATGTTTTCCTTCTCAAAATGAACCTCCCCGCCCCAAGGGGCGGGGTATCTTGTAAGCGTTGCATTATTTACGAGGTTCGTTCTGTAAGGAAATTATTTAACTGTGGGGTCTACTACCATTTTTGTTGGCGTTG
>JAIRLZ010000091.1 GCA_031259035.1 Treponema sp.
CGGTTAAGACGTGGGAGCAAAAAAAGACCCGCGTCATCACTATTACCAGCGGAAAGGGCGGCGTTGGAAAAACCAATGTCTCGGTAAATATGGCTATTGCCTACGCTCGGTTTGGCAAGAAAGTAGTTGTCATGGACGCCGACTTGGGTCTCGCCAATGTGAACGTCATGCTCGGTCTTGTTCCCAAATACAGCCTTTATCATGTAATGCGCAAGCAAAAAACCATGAAGGAGATTCTGGAAGAAACCGAATACGGCATTTCCATTGTAGCGGGCGCATCCGGGCTTTCCAAGATTGCGAACCTTACGGAAGACGAGCGGGAAAACTTCATCAAAGAACTTTCCACCCTTTCCAATGTTGACATTATCATCATTGACACGAGCGCGGGCGTTTCCAAGAATGTGATGGACTTTATCATTGCGGCGGATGACGCGATCATCATTACAACGCCAGAGCCGACCGCGATCACGGACGCCTATGGCATTACCAAGATAATTGCCACTGAAATAATGAATAAGACTGAACTCGGGCTGAACCTCGTGGTGAACAGGGTGAAAAGCGCCGAAGAAGCGAAAAAAGTCGCGGATCGAATGATCAATATCGCCGGTCAGTTTTTAAACCTCAAGATAGAGTACCTTGGTTTCATTTACGATGATTCGGTGGTTTCTCAAGCCGTATTGAGGACAAAGCCCTTCACGGTTATCGATCCCAAGAGCAAGGCGTCGATCTGCGTGCAGCATCTTGTGGAGCGTATGGATAAAACCGAAGTCCGGCATGAGAGCGGCGGCTTCGCTGTTATGATGAGACGGTTTTTCAATCGTACATGAGGTGAAAAATGCATGTAAAAACAAGCGGCGGCTTTGCGGGTGGATTTTTTTTCCTATCCTTCCTCATCGGACTTATCAGCGGAGCGGGTTTTCCGATGATCCTTGTTCGCGCTCTTGTTTTCGCTTTGTTTTCCTTTGTGTTGTCAGAAGCTATTCATCTGGTTGTGGAACATTTTTTGATTGATTCGCCGGCCGCCAAGTCTGGAGACGCGCGGTCCGCCGGTTCCCATGTTGATATTTCTGTAGAAGACGCTTCAAGCGCGGAGCCATCCGAAACCGCTGTCATCTTGGATCGAGCGGCGTCTGGCGGCGCGGAGTCCGCGACGGCTTCTGATGGATTTTTGGATGGAGGTCCGCTGTTGGGCATATTGCCTATAAATGGAGCGCTGGACGGGGAAGCCGAAAGCGTTCCTGCTGAAACAGCGGACGGCGCTATAAATGGCGCTGATTCTGCGGGTGCGCCGACGGCGGATTCGCCGGCAGAAGATTCAGCGGAGTTCGGCGCGATGGAGACGCTTTTTTCAAATACAGGCATGCCGTTAAAGGATGTGAAGCTGCCCGATATGGAAAATGCGACCGGCGCTTTTGTTGAAAAAAAAGAGGAATCGATTGCGCCGCCTCCCCGAAAGCGTATGGGGAAGTCAACTGGAGCTTTAGGGAAAACTTATGATCCCACAAAAGCCGCGAATGCGATAAAAACTTTATTACAACAAAAATGAGGGTGATGATGGGGAATATCCCTCTTGAGCAGAAAACGGAAGATGATCTTTGGATTGAGTACCGTAAGGCGAAAGATCCAAAAATTCGGGAATCTTTTATTAAGCAATATGCGCCGTTGGTAAAATACGTGGCGGGCAGAGTTGCGGTGGGGATGCCCCCTACGGTGGAGTTTGATGATCTCGTAGGTTTCGGCGTTTTCGGACTTTTGGACGCTATTGATAAATTCGATCCGAAAAAGGGCGTTAAGTTCAAAACCTACGCCGTTACCCGTATCCGCGGCTCTATTATTGACGAGCTTCGTTCGATAGACTGGGTTCCGCGTTCAGTGCGGCAAAAAGCGCGGGAAATTGAGAACGCTATAAGCGCGCTTGAGGCTCAGCTTGGCAGGGTTGCGACGGATCGGGAGATTGCGTTGTCGCTTGGGCTTAAAGAAGACGAGTATCTCAAGATATTGACGAAAACAACGTCAACTACCATGCTTTCTTTAAGCGACATGTGGTTTTCCGGCGATGAGAACGACAAGGTTTCCATTGGAGAAAGCATTGAGGCTCCTTCCAGCCTTAACCCCGATGTGATCACCGAGAAAGCCGAAGCTAAACGGGTGCTTAAAGAATATATAAAAGAGTTGTCGGATAAAGAGCAAAAGATACTCGTGTTATACTATTACAAAGGGTTGACGCTTAAAGAAATTGGGCAGGTTTTGAGCGTCACCGAGTCCAGGGTGTCCCAGCTTCACTCAAAGGCGATAGTTCATCTGAGAGCTAAATTAACCAATGCGCGGAAAGGTCTTTTATAGAAAGACGTAAAGCTGCAAAAAGGCGCCGCAACCTGCAGCTTGTAAAGGAGGCAGCCGTGATAGATTTTGTCAAACTGCAACAGTTGATGAAAGAACAGCTTGAAATTGATAGAAAAATTCGTATTGTCAACGCCGAGGGCCCGACATTGGCTGCCGCTCTTACGGAAGCGTCCACCCTGCTCGACCTTCCAGTGCGCCGCCTTGAGTATGAAGTGATCGAGCGGGGCATCAGGGGCATTTTCGGCGCCGGAAGAAAAGAATGGAAGATCAAAGCCTATGGCAAAGTTTTGACGCGGGAGACAAAGATCAGCGCCGATGCCATGAATATCGGCGAGGAAGCCGTTTCATTGGCCGCGAAGAATGTGGACGGAGAAGTGTTTGTCCGGTTAGACCCCAACGGAGTGTTGCTCAAAGTCAGCCCCCCCACCGGATCGGGCAATCCCGCCACCGAGGCGATGGCGATGCAGGCGCTCAACGACCGGTCTGTTAAAAATATTGACGTGAATATGGTGCGCGCTGTCGTCGAACATGCCGAAGGCGTTTATGTAAAGGTCGGAACCTTTGATCGCAACTACAGCCATGACAGCAACATACGGGTTGAAATCTTGGATAATGACATGAAAGCTTTTATAACCGTGGAGCCTGCGGGCGTCAATGGCTGCGATCTTTCTGAGGACGTTATCGTTAATTTTTTGCGTAAGAACCATATAGTGTACGGCATCAAAAACGACGTTATAGAACGGTTTGTGGATCGCCCCATCTATAAAACGCCGGTTTTAGTTGCGGAAGGGATAAAAGAAGTCAATGGACGAAACGCTTATATAGAATATAAGTTTGAGACAAATCCAAATAAGATGCATCTGCGGCAAAGCCGCACCGGTACGGTTGACTTTAAGAATATTCAACTTATCCAGAACGTAATTGAAAATCAGCCCATTGCCGTAAAAATTCCGGCTGAAGAGGGGAAAAAAGGAAGAACGGTTAAAGGCGAGTTTCTTCCCGCGAAAGACGGCGTGGACATTTCGCTGCCGCTTGGAAAAAACGTACACGCGGACAAAGACGGCATGGTGATTTTTTCCAACATTAACGGACAGGTCATGCTTGCCAACAGCGTTATCAATGTTGAGCCGATATTTCTGGTAGAGGGCAATGTGTGCCTCAAAACTGGAAACATCATTTTTTTGGGCACCGTCGTGATTACTGGCAATGTGGAAGACGGCTTTTCCGTAAAAGCCGCCGGAAACATTGAGGTGCGAGGCACCGTTGCGTGCGCCGAAATAGAAGCGGAAGGCGACATCAGCGTCGCCCAAGGCATAACAGGAAAGGCGACCGGTCATGTGAAGGCGGGAGGATCCATATGGGCGCGTTTCATAGAAAACGCCATTATTGACGCGGGCGACATGGTGGTGGTGTCTGACGGCATCATCAACTCGCAGGTGGACGCCTACAAGCGGATCGTGTGCCAGGGCAAACGCGCCCGCATCGTGGGCGGAAGGCTCAGAGCCTCCGAGGAGATCAACGCGCAGATCATAGGCGCTTCAAGCGGCGCCGCCGAAACGATCTGCGAAGTGGGCATCGATCCCAGTATAAAGGAAGCTCTGGAGCAGTTGGCGCTTGACAAGGAGCGCCATAAAAAAGAACTTGAAAGCGTACAAGCCGAAATGCAGATGCTCATCAACATAAAAGCCCAGAGAAAAAGCCTCCCCGAAGACAAGGAATTCCTTCTGAATGAACTTATGGATCAGAGAAACAGTCTAGCCTCCGAATTGCAGGATATTGATAAAGAAATAGGCCAGAAACAGGAGGAACAGAGCGCCATCAAGACGCGAGGGCGCGTTTCCGCTGCTAATGTGATATACCCAGGCGCCAAAATCATTATTCGTGATGTCGTTGAATCCATACGCAACCAATACCGGGCCGCAACCTTTATCTTGGAAAACAATCTTATTCGTGTTGTTAAATATGAAGAGCCTGATAAAGATGCGAAGAGGGAGTTTGAGTTCGTGGATGAATGAGGAATAATGGCAATTCAACCGCTTGATCTACAGGTTATGTTTACTCAAATTGACTCGGTGGGAAAGTTGCAGGCTGTGCAGAAAGAAGGGTTGGTTATACAGCAATCCTTGCAAAACCTCAAAAAACAGGAAAGAACCGAAGCGAATATTCAAGCGGTAAACGAATCTCAGGATGTCGGCGAAGGAGCGAGAGCGATACATGATCGCGGTTCGCGCAAATTTTCTGGAAGAGATGGAGAACGGCGCCATGATAAAGAGCGGAAAGAAGACGGCGCTCCTAAGCTTTGGGATCCTCAATTAGGGAAAAATATTGATATAAGCGGGTGACATGGAGAGCGGCACGATTATTTCTATCATAAGTCTTGGTTTATGCGCGTTGTTTTTTATATATTGCAGCGCATATATAAGGCGTCGAACAGGGCAGGACCGTATTCTGGCGGAATTCAAGGAAGAGGTGTCAAAACTGATCGCCGAAATAGATGTTGCGACGGATCGTGACGCGACGCTCATTGAAGACAGGATCAAGACGATCAAGGCGTTGTTGGACGATGTTGACAAACGAATTGTGCTGTACGATCAGGAACTGGCGAAACGCCGCGCCAATGAGGACGCCTATGCCGAACTTGGGCGCAAGCGGCTTGTGGAAGCGCGCGTCAATGCGAGTGCGCTGGATTCGGCGGTACAGAACAGCGGCGGCGCGGCGCCCGGCGCGGCGCCAGTCCACGAAATGAGCGTTCAACCTGTACTCATCGCTGGAGGCGGCGCTTTAAGCGGCGCCGAAAAAGATAGTGATGATACAGAGCGGAGGAAAGAGCGGGAAACGCCGCCCGCGATTCATAGCGCCGCGATGGAACAACAAAAGCCCGTACTTGAACAGATTGCGGAATTATCCAGGGCGGGCTTTTCTCCCAATTTGATAGCGACCCGGCTGGGTATGAGTATATCTGAAGTCGAGCTTGCCATAGCCATTGCCGAACAGCGTTCATAACTCGTGAAGAAAGCGTTTTTTCCCTTTGCCGCAGTCTTTTCTCTATTCCCTAAAAGGGCGGCGGTTTTATTCAAACCTTTGGATGCGGCGGTGGCGCTTCTTTCGTTGGGAGCGGTTGTTTTTTCCGGTTTCGCCGTTTACGCAAAGCCGCATGACAATGCGCAGGTGAGTGTCCGCGGGCAAGACGGCGCGTGGATATTCCCTTTGGACGCGGAAGACACCGCAACGGTTCACGGACCCTTGGGAGACACCGTGGTGGCGATTCATGGCGGCAGGGTGCGGGTGCTGTCGTCCCCGTGCGACAATCAGACCTGCGTCGCCCAGGGAGAGATCAAAACCCCCGGTGAATGGATAGCGTGCCTGCCGAACAACGTTTTTGCCGTCATAGAAAGCGACGAAAAAGACCGGGACGGGCTTGATGCAAACACATGGTAGTATGGGGCGCGTGTCCAAGCCGGTCGCTTTATTGGGCGCCCTGTGCCTTTTTCTTTCTTCCATTGAATACATGATCCCAAAACCGCTCCCCTTCATGCGGATTGGCATTGCGAATCTGCCTTTGATGTTGGCGCTGGATACGCTTGGATGCGGCGATTTTTTTTTGCTTGTACTGATTAAGATTCTGGGACAGGCGCTGGTTACGGGTACGCTTTTCTCCTATGTTTTCCTTTTTTCGCTTGCCGGAACCATACTTTCAGCGTCTACGATGTTTTTCCTGCGCCGGTTATGCGGCGGCCGCATCGGGTTTATTGGAATTGGCGTCGCGGGAGCCATGCTTTCCAATCTAAGCCAACTTTTTCTGGCGTCTTTCTTTGTATTCGGAAAAAGCGTCGTGTATATTGCGCCGCCGTTCTTAGGAGCGGGGCTTGTCACCGGCCTGTGTTTGGGCGCGTTTTGCGAACATTTTGCCGGTACATCCGCATGGTATGCGGATGTCAAGCGCGCCGCCACGCCGCGTATTTCTGAGTGAACGCGCCGCTATAACGGGGGTGCAGCAACAGAGCCTGTCTCAAAACTAGGGTCTGTTCACACTAAGAAAGACGGCTTATATCGCGACGTTGTTGAAAAAACCACGAAAATACTGAGAGGAAAAGTGATGCCGAACAAGGCGGCGGCGACAGTCAACAAGGCGGCGGTTCGGGCGTTCCGGTCAATTCCCGATGAATGCATCAAAACAGTGACGGCGGGCAACGGGAAAGAGTTCTCAGGACACAAGGGGCTGTCGCAGGACTTGGGTTGTGAGATCTATTTTGCCCATCCCTATCATTCATGGGAGCGGGGATTGAATGAACGCGCCAACGGACTGATACGGCAGTATTTGCCCAAGGGGACTTCATGTGAGGGGCTGACTCAAAGGCGGCT
>JAIRLZ010000137.1 GCA_031259035.1 Treponema sp.
TTATAGTGTTGCGACAGAGCCAGACTGAAAGCGTCAAGACTCGCCCTGAATTCCTGTAGATCCATTGTATCATATTCCAAGGTGTCGATCAAAATAACTTTTCCCTGATCCAGAGCATAGGCGCCATGAACCAGATCCGTCGCGTTGAGTTTCAATAACAACGCAAAAAATTCCTCTTTGTTCTCCTCCGGCGCATCCATTACCGCAGCTCTCATAACGACCAGAGGATCCGCCCTCATGATGGCGACCTCTTCCAGATAGTTTTCCTCGTCCTCAACGAGCCACAGATTCTTATCAATTTCACGGTACGTTACCATAAGATTGATGAGGTACTGTTCAATTTTTTCATCAGCCATGATGTTTTCTCCTTATTCGCAGTGGGTCTATTGCCCCGCCCTTGGGCGGGAAAGCCGGTTTCAATACCGCCTTACAAATGCTCCTTCGTCCGGTAGCTCCGCTCCAATTCTTCCATCACCTTGTTCATTTCAAGCTCAAAATCATCCAGCGAAGCGGCGTCGGTGTTTTTAATCTCGCTCTTGAGACGGGAAAGGCGCTCCCGTTCGGACAACGCTGTTATCTGTACGAGAGGCGCGCCGAGTTTTATGCATATGGCGGCTTTCTCGTAGAAACTCATCATAAGTTCCAAAAGCCGCACCTGTTTGGCCGGCGCGCAGTACATGTCAATTTCGTCAAACGAATTTTGCTGTAAAAAACCGTTCTTGATGATTTCCGCGACAACGAGAATGAGCCGTTGATCGTCAGGCAGGGCGTCCGGTCCGATAAGCCGGACGATTTCCGAAAGGCGCTGCTCTTTTTTAAGAAGGTCCAGCGCTTTCTGCCTGGCCACAGCCCACGCGGGGTTCACCTGCTCCCACCACGGCTTGATCTCTTCGGCGTATTCGGAATAGCTGTCGAGCCAGCCTATGGCCGGGTAATGGCGGGCGTTCGCCAGATCGCGGTCAAGCGCCCAGAAACAGCGGATGAAGCGCTTGGTATGCTGGGTGACCGGCTCGGAGAAATCACCGCCGGGCGGAGACACGGCTCCGATAATGGAAACCGAGCCTTCCTCGCCGCTGAGGGTTTCAATGCGCCCCGCCCTTTCATAAAATTCAGCGAGGCGGGTGGGAAGGTACGCGGGGAAGCCTTCTTCGGCGGGCATTTCTTCCATGCGCCCGGAAAGCTCGCGGAGCGCTTCCGCCCAACGAGAGGTCGAGTCCGCCATGATCGCCACATGGCAGCCCATGTCGCGGTAGAATTCGGCCATCGTCACGCCTGTATAGATCGAGACCTCGCGCGCGGCCACCGGCATATTGGATGTATTGGCGATTAAAATCGTACGCTCCATGAGGGAACGCCCGGTTCTGGGATCGATAAGATGGGGGAATTCGGTGAGCACATCGGTCATTTCATTGCCGCGCTCGCCGCAGCCGATGTAAATGATGATGTCCGCGTCGCACCACTTGGCGATGGCGTGCTGGGTCATGGTCTTGCCGGTGCCGAATCCGCCTGGAATCGCCGCGGCGCCGCCCTTCGACAGCGGAAAGAATACATCAATGACCCGCTGTCCCGTAACAAGCGGCTTGTCTGCGGCAAGACGCCGCGCGGACGGACGGGGCGTCCGGACAGGCCACCAGTGGGCGAGGAAAAACGCTTCTTCTTTGTCGCTTAACGCTATGACGTCATTGATGGTGTACGCGCCCGCTTCTTTCAATTCAAGCAACGAGCCGCCCTTGCATACCGGCGGAACCATGATCTTGCAAGTGATGCTTTCGGTTTCCTTCACCGAGCCGAGGAGAAGCCCCGGCTTTACCGCGAGCGGCTCTTTTCTTCCGAGTCTTTCGACGATTTCCTTATTGGGAACAAAATCCCACCGTTTATTGGGATCGATGCGCTCACTCCGTACGCCGGGATCCATGAACGCGCCGGACTGTTGGTACAGCAGTTCCAGAGGACGCTGTATGCCGTCGTAAATGGCGCCGATGAGACCGGGGCCAAGACGCGCCGAAAGCGGACGCCCGGTGGATTCGGCCTCGGCTCCCACGTACAGCCCCGTGTCATCCTCGTACACCTGAATGACAGCTTCATCTTTCTCAAGGCGCACAATCTCCCCGATTATCTTTTTAGGACCAACATCAACCACGTCAAAAAGTCCGGCGCCTCCGAGACCGGTCGCGTGGACTATGGGACCTGCTATGCGTTTCACCCGTCCGGCGTTCATGCAACGCCTCCCAAGGCCGCGTCTCCAAGAAGAGCCGCCGTCAATTCCGCTCTCTTGTCTTCAAGAAGAACGGCTTCGGCGTCATCTATGGACGCGGTGACTTTCACTTTTTTGGTGTTTACAATAAGGGCGGGGAAGATTCCGGCGCTCAAAAACATGACGTCAGGTTTCACAATAGTCCAGAATTTTTTTTTCTTTGATTTTTTGAAAAAAGCGTTTTCCAAAATTTTTTCAGCTTCCGCTTCAGTGATTATACGCAGCGTCACTTCCGGCTCGTCTTCTTCGGCAATGGACGCTCCTTCCGCTTCAAGCGCCTCAAGCCGTTTGGAAAGCTCACGCTCCAGAAGAGCGAGCAATTGTTTCCTATCCAGCGAAGAAAGGTAATCGCTCGCCGCTTTTTTCAAAAGCGCTTCAATTTTGACCGAGCGGACGCGGCGTTTGTCCTGCACAAGCCTTCCCATAATATCACCGCCGTCTCTTTGGATTTTTCCCTCGTATCTTTGCCGCAATTCGACAAGAGCGGACTGTATTTTCCGCTCCCACGCCACGGCGGCGTCTTTCACGGCGTCATCCGCGTTTTTAATGATGCGGAACGCTTTTTTCCGCGCGTCTTCAAGAATTTCCCGATCCAAAACTTCGGTTGATTGCAGTTCTTCCATGAATATCCCTTGGATAATGGTGACGATTTACAAAGGAAGTGTCAAGAGGGCAAACGGGCGCTGTGATTAATCAGTAATAATTTGGTAGTGGGCGAAAGATGTTGTTTACCAAATAATTCTCTGGAAAAACCAAAAGTTAATAACAATATCCGCAACGATTTTGCGCATACGATGGTCTTTGGAAAAACGAATGCCCTTTCTCACTAAACGGGAACACCACGTCCGTAACGACAGGCGGTTTCTCTCTATCTGTTGTGTGTTTCCTGTGATCGTGTCTGCTTCGCTGTTCGTAATACGCGACTGGTATGCGTAATTAGGGCATGTTCACACTACGTGGAAAATAAAAAATCCCCGCCCCAAGGGGCGGGGTATTTTAAGATTTTTGTTTGAAAATCAGTCAAACAAAGATAGCTGTGAATCGTCCGTTATCTTGCGCAGTTGTTTGTAATGTTCCGC
>JAIRLZ010000138.1 GCA_031259035.1 Treponema sp.
GTTTTGGAACAGGCTTTTGGAGAAAATTGCTAATTCTTTATGAGTTTAGCATTTGTGGCTTATCCAATTTTCTCCAGGGGTAAGAAGCTGTTCCAAAACTGAAGTTTTGGAACAGCCTAGTCATTATACACTTCATTTAATTTTTCAGTGATTTTTTTGCGATTATTCTTCTCCAAATATTCTAATAAGGCATTTAAATAGAGTTTACTTCGGGGAATACCCATATAATGGGCGGTTTCTTCCGCTTCATAAAAAACCTGATCGGGTAAAGAAATCGCTGTTTTCATGTTTTTAGTATAACATTAGTATAACCATGTGTCAATATATATTTTCGAAAAATTTATGCACATTATTTGTATGATTTTTTAGACAAATTTCAAAAATTATTTCGCATAGCGTTCCGGCTGTATGCGCCCCTTCGGGGCGATGACGTTTTGCAAGACCGGGGCTGGCAAAATGTGGATGGAGGGAAGCGTGGGAATGTTCGCCAATGAAGTTGGCGCGCGCAGCGGAATGACCTAGCCGAATGGAGTCCGAGCCGCTTTAGCGGCGTCCCCAGCTTCGCTGGGGCGCGCAAGCAGTCCGCGGCGGCAAAGCCGCCGAGTTATGCGAAGCGCCACCCCATATGTTCTTATTATTGAGCCTGTTTCAAAACTCGGTTAGTTTTGACAGGCTCATATTGGGCGGTATTTCGCGTAGCGAGTGTATGCGCGTCTTTAGCGGCTTGCGCGGTCTTGACGGCTGGTTGACATGCGTTTGCAAAAGATATATACTTCCTTGTAGATTTTAGGGCTTTCAAAGGAAAGTTAGCGAATGAAGATGAACACGCTATATTATGCAAGCGTCCGATGCGGCATGACGATATCCCGCCCTCTCCCTCAATGTGACATTTACACCAGTATACAAGCGAACCGGCGGGCGGTTTCCGTTCTCCATAGCGTCATTTTTCAGAACAGGTGTTTTCGAGGAATTCTCGCTTTATAACGTAACGATATGAGAGCGGGTGTGTCCCTGGCGCGGGAACGCTCTGAACGCCCGCAGGTTTTTTAGAGCTTCCCTCTGATGAGCGCGATGAATATAGGGAGATTATTGGCATGAAACATCTAAGCGTACGCTTTTTTTTATGCTTTATCAGTTTTGGTCTGCTTGTATCGAGTTTTGGAACCGCGGTGATGTATATGCGGTATATCAGGTATGTAATACAGACCTATGAAACCACGCTCACCCAAGTGACGGATATGGTGTCCAAGCATTACCGGGAGATGCTCAAAAACCCGGATGGCATTGTAGAATCAGCGTATAATGAAGCTGTGGAATATTGGGATATCATCAATGAAACGGCAAGCATTGCGGAGAGTTTTGGGCTTCCGTTTATATACTTCGTGCAGAAGTGGGAGGACGGGTTTCACTTCGTTTTTGCTTCGGATAATACGCCCGATATGTCTATAGAAGAAATCCTTGAACTCTACGAGGAAATTCCTGATGATATGATTTTGTCATACGACACGGGGAAAGTCGTGGTGTCCAAGCCCTACACCGACAAGTGGGGGACCTTCATATCGGTGTTCCGCCCTGTTTTTTCCGATAACGGAAGCATTGCGGGAGTGATCGGCGCGGACTGCGATATCTCAACAGTGGCGTCGTTAAAGCGGCGCTCCCAAGAGGCTTTTCTGGTATCGATCCTGCTTGCCCTTGCCGTAGGCGGAGTGTTGGCTTTTGTGGTCTCCCGGTCCCTGGTCATGCCCATAAAAGAGATTGAAACCGCCGCCAATTGCCTTGCGAAGACGGATTTCACCATTACGATAAAAAAAATGAGGCGCGATGAGATTGGGGATATTCAGCAGGCGCTTCTTTTAATACGGGACAATCTCAAGAAAAAGGTGGGCGACCTGAACAACGAACTTGTGGGAAAGCAGCTTAATATAAGCGCAAACTTGAGAAATTCGATAAAGACATCTTCCAACAGCCTGGTGGTCATCACGGACAGCATGAGCCATGTGATAGACCAAGCGAAGTCCCAGATGGATTCTGTGTCGCATACCTCGGCGGCTGTGGAAGACATCGTGAGGCATATCAACCGTCTTGAGTCCGCAGTGCAAACCCAATCTTTTAACATCACCAAGTCATCGGAAGCGGTGGAAGAAATGGCGAGGGGTGTAACGTCCGTCAGAGATATTGTTCTCGCCGCCCATACTATGACAGAAACCCTTGGAAAGTCATCGGAAGCGAGCAAGAAAATGCTGGATGGGTTGCTGGAGGAGTTGTCCCTTATTTCAGCGCGATCCGAGTTCCTTGAAGAAGCGAACGCCACCCTCGTGAACATAGCCGCCCAGACCAACATATTGGCGATGAACGCGGCGATTGAAGCGGCGCACGCGGGAGAATCGGGCAAGGGATTCGCCGTGGTCGCCGGTGAGATACGGAAACTTGCGGTGTCTTCCAACAAGGAATCCGCCTCCATCTCGAATGAAATAAAAAAGATGCGCTCAGGCATAGAGAATGTTTGGAAGGCGTCCTCAGAGACCGCAAACACCATGAACGGTATGTTTTCCAAAGTGACGGATATGGGGATGACGTTTGAGACGGTGTCGGGCGCGGTGGATTCCCAGATGGCGAACAGAGGCGAGGCGCTGTCCGCTCTTGAGACTTTGAAAGAGACCTCGAACTCCGTTCACGACGCTTCTTCGGAGATACACAAAAGAAGCGTCGTTATATACGAGGCCGTGGAAAGTCTGAAGGGCATGTCAAGACAGGTGACCGAGAGTATGCTTGACGCTCAAAACGTAGGGCAAGGCATCGCCGTATCATTGGACATCGCCCAAAAGATTGCGGACGGGCGGTATCTTTTGCCGCCGCAGAGGGCGTCAAAGCCGGAGTAGGGCGGACGGCGGACGCATGACGGCGCAAAGCGGCGCAAAGCGTGCATAGAGTGACTTTCTTTTTAGAGAGAGGCTGGTTTTAAACGTTGGTTTTGCAAACTTCAGTCTTGAAATCGGCTCACATGATTGCTTGTATAAAAAGGTGTTGTGTATGCTGTTTAACAAAAAACAAAAGCAAGCGGAAGTTGAAAAACCGCCTGCCGAAAATCGGAGGGCGGTGCGGTTTTCTTCAATGGCGACGGTCAAGATCAACGGATTTGAAGGAGAGGCCTTGCTTAAGGATATTAACGCCGGCGGTTTATGTATGGAAAGCGTGACGTATGCCTCGCTCGAACTGGACGAGACCTATGTGATGTCCATTTCGCCGGAGCCGTCTTTCGGCGTGGAGACGTTTGATCTGAAAGTCAAAGTCCAGTGGCTGCATAGTTCAGCCACGCTCTTTGCGACGGGGTTCTCTATTATAGAGCCTCCTCGCGGACATGCTTTTCAGAAATACATAGACGCGGTTTCAAGGCTTCGCGCTTGAAACCGGCTGTTGGGAAAATGTACCACGCAATGCGCTGCACGGCGACGCTTGACAAGGAGGTGGGCAAGCGACTTGCTGGAGTTCGCCGTGAGCGCCTGATGGCGCGATTGTGCGTGTAGGCTTTTTGCGAACCGTTCAGACTGTAGCGCCGCGCCCTCGCGCTGACCCTTGACCCGGTTGGTTGTCTCACAAGTCGTTTTTTAGCGGTTGGGGCTGTAAAAGAAGTGCAATAACGGCTGTTTTTTGAGTGTCTGGGAGGAGGATTTTCTGTTTTTAGGGTTTATTTCTATGGCTGTCCGTTTGTTCTCCCCGACTATCCGCCGTTTTGCCCGGCAGGGACAGGGCTATCCCTCAAACGGGAATGGAGCGGCTTGACCGGCTGGTGTCAGGACGCTTTTCGTTTTAACGGGCGCGGCGATGCGCCGCACCGGCTCTGTTGTATCTTGGCACTCTATAGAGCCATGTTAGGAACTGTTCATAAAATAAAAAATCCCCGCCCCAAGGGGCGGGGTATTTTAAGATTTTTGTTTGAAAATCAGTCAAACAAAGATAGCTGTGAATCGTCCGTTATCTTGCGCAGTTGTTTGTAATGTTCCGC
>JAIRLZ010000201.1 GCA_031259035.1 Treponema sp.
CGAATAGGCGCCCCTGTCGCTGGAGGTTGCGACCGCCACAAAATTCCCGTCGCCGTAGGCGACGCCGTCCCAATCGGCGCTCCTCGGCAAAGACGCCGCCCTCCAGTTGACGCCCGTCGACGAAGAGGCGGACAAGACGATGGAGCCGGCGGTGGCGGTGGAAGCGGCGGCGGCGACCGCCACGAATTTCCCGGCGGGCTTCCACAGTCTCTGTACGGCGTCATCGACCGCCGTCTTATCGACGGCCTGCTTCGTCGCGTAACCGCTCGCGCCGTAGCTTGTAGCGCCGCTATTCGCGTTGTCGAGCGTCTTCAGCAAATACTCGCAGTTGGCCGCCAGCGCCGCAGTCTCGCTTGCCGGCTCGTAATCGGTTCCCCATTTTGCGTTTATCGCGTCGCACACGTACTGGCAGTTCGCTATTTCTTCCATGTCAACCTCTTCCGTGTCAACGTCGTCCAGAAACGCGCCGTCTTCATCGACTCTGACTTCTCCTATCCTGTCGATTAGCGCGGTGTGCGTCTCACCGAACCAGAACGCGGGGTCAACAGGGGCTGGTCGCTCCTGATCTGACTCTCCGTTGGCGAAATTAGGACAGCCGCAAATAATTAGTCCGAATGCCAGCAAAAGACCGGCCATTCCCGCAAAAATCAGTGTATGTTTCATACCGAAGCTCCTTCAACGTTATTTTTATCAGCTTTTACAGGCCGATTAGTCCTCATTTCGTTCTTGGCGAAGACCAATGCCCGCAAGATGCCCGGGGCGTAGTCCCGCTTGTCCTCGCCCAACGAACTGAAATCCTCGCATACCGAGCCTTTCCCAAAACGCGAACTGTGTTTGCGAACGCGGTTCGGGTTGGTTTTGGGAAAGGCTCAATACTCGCTACGCTGTATTTTGCATTCCTTGGCGCGTTTTGTCAACACTCATTCCGCTGGCAATTACCCTTGTTCAGTGAGGCCGGCGAAGGCGGCTGACCTTACACCCCGATGTCCTGTCTCAGCGCCCTGCCATCGTCTACAGGTTGCCTATGCCGGCGATTGAGAATGTAGTTCGCGTTTTGGAACAGGCTCAATCGCACGCTTCCCTGCCGCGGATTAGCGCGGGGGCTTTTTGTACGGCGCCGCGCGCGTCGACTCGCCTATCACGAGCGTTCCCGAAAAAGTTATGTGGGATACGGATTTATGCGGATTTGCCATACGTTCAACCATTAGGTTGAGGGCGGCGCGGCATATATCGTCTACAGGCTGGTCTATGCTGGTGATTAAGCGTGAAAACAGCATCACCTTGCTTAGATTGTCAAAACCCGCGATCATAATATCATCAGGAATTTTCTTTCCACATTTTTCCAGCGATTGCATGATACTCATGGCTGTCATGTCGTTTGAACAGAGAATAGCCTCTGGTTTCTTTTCATTGATAAAGCGTGACAAGCGGGAAATATCATCCCGTTCCATTTCAACAAAAATATTTTCATCCCCCATGATATGATTGTCAATCATGGCGGCGCGGCAGCCCATGAGCCGCAGTCTAACGGAATGATGTGAATTGGGCGGGGCGAGAAAAAAAAGCCGTTTGACATTACACTGAATGATATGTTCAGTGATTACATATCCAGCCTGTATGTGATTCAACGATACAAGGTCAAATTCATTCGGAAGCGGATAGCGTTCAATATTTGAATCAAGCAATACCACTGGAATTCCGGCGCTTGAAAATGAATATATAATTTCCTTGTTAATCTGATCGCTTTTCGCATGATAACCAAACGGCGAGAAAAAAATCCCTTTAATTTTTTGCGCTATGTATCTGTTGCATATCTGTATAATATCCGATTTGAGCATCTCGGATTTCGGAGAGACATAGCCTCCGAATACAAGGGAATAGCCGTTTTCTGAGGCGCAACGGGCGAGGGTGTTGCAAAGAAGGTCAAAAAAGCACTCCGGACCCATGTTCGGAAATATTATGCCCAAAAAAGTTTCGGCGTTGCTTTTTGGCGGATACCGTCCGGGGTTTGTGATGTACGATCCTGAACCTTTGGCTCCTGTAATGCAACCCGCTTGCCGCAGATCCGCCAAAGCCTTTCGTATTGTGGGACGTGAGCAGGAATACGCTTCCGCCAATTCGGTTTCCGCAGGCAACATCAATACGCCGGACAAATCTCCAGACGTAATGCGCCGCAACAGATCATTGCAAATGATGCGTGATTTAATGCCAGCCATACTTATATACTACCATATTTTTAATAATTTGTAAAGACATTTTTCATGTTTTTGAAAAAGTTGATAAAAGCAGTAAAATATATAATGATAAATTTTTTAGAAAAATGTAAAAAAAATGCTTGACATCTCTACAAACTCATGTCATACTGCAATAGTTAAAGAAACGCCGGCCTATGCAAGCGCGGGACAGCGGATGATCCTCCACGCGGCAAGCGCGACCCCAAGGTTCAACGCGGCGTCTTAAACGCCGCATTATTCAACCAGATTTTCTTTAACGCTAGGAATGATATGGAAGGCAATTTGTTAGTCAGAGTGGAAGGCGTGTCGAAACGTTTTTCCGGCGTACCCGCCCTGCAAAACGTACATTTTGATCTATATGCGGGCGAGGTTCACGCGCTTCTGGGTGAAAACGGCGCGGGCAAATCCACCCTGATGAAGATAATCTCAGGAGCATACACCCGCGATTCCGGCGATCTGTACATAAAAGGCGAGCCGGTTGGCGATTTAACTCCGCTTTCCGCGCAACGGCTGGGCATAGGCATAATACATCAAGAATTGAATCTATGTCCGCATCTTAGTGTGGCGGAAAATATTTATCTGAATCGTGAAATTGCATCGTTTGGTATAACAGACAGAAAAAAACAGAACAGCGCGGCGAAAAAATATCTTGATACGCTTAAACTTGATGTTGATCCGGATACGCTGGTGCGTGAATTGCCGGTTTCAAAACAGCAGATGGTTGAAATCTGCAAAACTCTTTCGATGAACGCACAAGTTATCATCATGGATGAGCCGACATCCGCGTTGACCGATAAAGAAATTGACGATCTATTCAATGTTATAAAAATGTTAAAGTCCGAAGGCCGCGGCATAATCTATATTTCGCATAGGCTCGAAGAATTGTCCCGAATCGTTGACCGCGTGACAATTTTGCGGGACGGGCGCTATATCAAAACGCTTGATTTTGCGAAGACCACTCTTGAAGAGATTATCAGTTATATGGTTGGGCGCAACCTTAGTGAAAAATTCCCAAGAATCGCCGTTTCGCGCGGTGAAAAAGCGCTTGAAGTGAAAAATCTCTCTTCGCCCCGCGGCGTGGGTGTAAAAGACGTTTCGTTTGAATTGTATCGGGGCGAGATTGTGGCGTTAGCCGGACTTATGGGAGCGGGGAGGTCCGAAACGGCGCGGGCTGTTTCCGGCGCGGACAGGATGAGCGCGGGAGAAATTTTTTTGGAAGGCAGAAAAATCACAATAAAAAACGTGCGAAGCGCCATAAAAGAGGGCCTTTACTGTATTCCTGAAGACCGTAAAAAAGACGGACTGTGCATAAAAATGACTCTGGCGGAAAATATTACGCTTCCAAGCCTTGAGATTATTTCACGTTTCGGTGTTATCAGACGCGGTAAAGAGGTGGAAAAAGCTACGAAGATGAAAGATGCGTTAAAAATCAAGACGCCCGGCATTGGGCAGTGCGCCGCAAACCTTTCCGGTGGAAATCAGCAGAAAGTGGTTGTGGGCAAATGGCTGATGAGGAATGCCAAAGTTGTAATTTTTGACGAGCCGACTCGGGGAATTGACGTCGCGTCCAAAATCGAAATCTACAACATCATAAATGAACTGAAAAAACAGGGAATTGGAGTGATGTTTGTTTCATCGGAATTGCCGGAAGTTTTGGGTATGTCGGATCGTATTTTAGTAATGTGCAACGGACGCATTACCGCAAATCTTGAAACAAAAAATACAAATCAGGAAGAAATTTTAAAGTATGCGACTCAGTACGCATAAAGGAAACGTCATGCAGGCGACAAAATTTTTACCGTTAAAATTGAATATTTCACGTGGATTAAAACAGCAGCTTTCAACATTGAGCGGGTTTGCCATTCTGTTTATCGCGTTCGCTGTTTTGGCGCGGCCGTACTTTTTTACAGTGGGCAATCTGCTTACTGTGGCTACGCAAACTGCCGTAATTGCGATAATAGCGATTGGGCAGACTTATGTTATGATAACATCGGGCATCGATCTTTCCATTGGTTCCAATATCGCGCTTTCGGGCATGATCGCCGCCCTTGCGATGATGTCGGGCGTACCGGTGTTTCTT
Source organism: Treponema sp. (assembly GCA_031259035.1). Taxonomy (GTDB): domain Bacteria; phylum Spirochaetota; class Spirochaetia; order Treponematales; family Breznakiellaceae; genus JAIRKH01. The sequence goes on from JAIRLZ010000201.1 coordinate 4,315, forward strand.
GCCGGTCTGCTCGGTCTGTTGAGCGGCGCGCTGGTCGGCGTGATAAACGGCATATTTACCACCTATGGAAAAATCCCGCCGTTTATCGCAACGCTTGGCACTATGACGGCGGTGCGTGGAGTCTGCCTGACGCTGACACAGGGAATCCCGATAGGCGGACTTCCAAAGTCATTCACCATGATAGGCGGCGATTCGATAGGACCTATTCCAATTCCCGTGATTCTGATGCTTGCGGCGGTAGTATTGTTCGGCTTTATCCTTGCAAAAACAACTTTTGGGCGTCATGTTTATGCGCTTGGAAGCAATTTTGATGCGGCGCGTCTTTCTGGAGTGAATACAAACCGAACCTTGATACTTGTGTATGTGTTTTCGGGGATGCTGGCGGCTTTTGCGGGTCTTATCATGGCTGCGCGTATCGTTTCCGCGCAACCTGCGGCGGGCGACGGCTACGAGCTTGACGCTGTGGCTTCTTCGGTTATAGGCGGTACAAGCACATTGGGCGGCGAAGGTTCCATAGCCGGAACCTTTATCGGAGCTTTCATAATCGGCATTTTGCGCAACGGATTGAACCTTATCGGCGTATCTCCGTTTATCCAAAAAATTGTAATCGGCATCGTTATCGCAGGCTCCGTATTTTTGGATAAAATAAAACGGAAGGATTAAGGATCTGTTCAGAAATAACATGACCAAACGGTCATGTTATTTCCTAATTGCGCAAGCAATTAAAACAAAATGCCGTGCATTTTATTTATGAACAGTTCCTAAGTGTGTATTGATGGGGGGAGGGGGCTAAAACAGGTGGCGTACCGAAAGGTTTGCTAATATAAACTATTTTTACAAGGAGAAATGTATGAAAAGATTTTTTGTACTGTTGGCGGCGTTAGCGCTGCTGATCTGTTCGGGATCATTATGGGCGAATGGAAACGCTCAGGGGGCGTCAAGCGGCAAAATCAAGGCGACGCTTATCACGATGGATTCGATTGATGAGCATTGGCTTAAGGTGCGCGCTGGCGCTCAGGCAAAGGCGGATGAGCTTGGCAATGTGGAGTTGACTTTTAATGCGCCTCCGGGCAAGGTGGACGCCGCGATTCAGCTTCAAATGGTGGAAGACGCGATCACCAAAAAATCTGACATCATTTTGCTGGCGCCGCTCAATAGAGACGCGCTTTCGCCTGGTGTCGAAAAGGCGAAAAAAGCGGGTGTCAAAGTGATTATTATTGACTCTGCGGTTTCAACAACGGACTATGACGCCTTCTTCTCGACCGATAACGGAGCCGCGGCGCGTACAGCCGCCGACACGCTGGCGAATCTGATCGACGGAACAGGTAAAGTCGCTATTGTAAACGCTCAGGCCGGGGCGGGAACAACGATGACCCGCGAGAATGACTTCAAAGATCAAATCGCGAAAAAATATCCAGACATTACCATCGTTGGCACCCAGTATTCAGACGGCGATAAGACAAAGGCGCTGAATATAGCGTTGGATTTTCTTACAGCCAATCCTGATCTTGCTGGTTTCTATGCCTGCAATGAAGGCTCAACGGTTGGTGTGGGAAACGCTATCGCCCAAAGAGACTTGGCGGGTCAGGTTAAAGAAGTTGGTTTTGACTGGTCCGCGGATACAAAATCGCTGGTTGATCAGGGTATTTTGCAGGCGTCAATGGTGCAGAATCCCTACGAGATGGGTTATCAAGGGTTACAGGCGGGTGTTGACGCTTATAATGGCAAGACAATTTCACCCAAAGATAATGATACCGGCGTAACGGTTGCGACAAAAGAAAATCAAAATACAATAAAGTAAGGAACTGTTCAGAAATAACATGACCGTTTGGTCATGTTATTTCTGAATTGCGTAAGCAATTAAAACAAAATGCACAGCATTTTGTTTATGAACAGTTCCTAGCGCGCCGTCTAGAGGGTTAGAGCGGATTTCATTAAGAAATCCGCATTGTTTGGGAGGCTTGTGAACTAACCAACCGGGTTATTGAACAAGTCCAATGAAAGCGCCTTCAAATCACTGATAGGGGAGGCGCTTTGTTTTTTATTCGCAGTGGAGTCTCATACCCCGCCCCTTGGGGCGGTTGGCATTATAGCGCCGCCAACAAAAATGGCAGCAGGCGGGTTTGCTCCGCAAACCATCACCGTTACATAATTTCCTTACAGTCGAACCAAAGGTTCGCAAACCGAAGGTTCGCCGAACCTCGTAAATAATGCAAGGCTTGCAAGACACCCCGCCCCAAGGTCTAAACTTGACCCACAATGCGGATTCGCCGCCTGTTTTAGGACGGATTTTTCCCTTGGCGTGTTCCGCCCCGGATCGGAATAGGCGCTTGACAGGGGGATGCGGGGCGGATTGCCGGGCTTATCCCGGCGCGGGGGCGGCGGGAAAGGGGAAAACAAGCGGAAACCAGAGGGTTCCCGCGTTTCGCCCGCCACGGGGTCTGACCCTATGGGTCGGAACCGCCGCCTGTCCACCGGTCTCCCCCTCCTCTTCAGCCGGCTCCCCTCCACTATCCGCGACCAGTACCGGTCCCCCCAGATGCGCCCGCTCCTCCCCTCCTCCCGGTTATACCGTCGCGCGAAGACCTGTTTCAGCCGCTTCATGATTGCGGGAAGCTCCC
>JAIRLZ010000204.1 GCA_031259035.1 Treponema sp.
TACGCCCCCCCCCCCCCCGCCGCTTGCTGAAAATTGCTGCGTCGCCGTTATTTCGCAAGAAATGCGAAAAGAGCTGCGCTACTGCGCGGAAATAGCCCTGCGCGCGACAGGAGAAACCGCCGCGCTTCTTGCCCAAGACGACAAGGTGTTTCTGTCATACCACTGGTATAATCACGACAAAACCGTCTATCAATGGGATTATCCCCGCTTCCATCCTTTTGCCATGCAAGAAGGATGTTTCCATGCGGTTATGCCGCTTGAGATTCCCTCGCGCCCCGGCGTGTATTACTTTCAGGCGGACATCGTGCAGGAACAGGTCAGATGGTTCTGCGGCGCCGGGCTTCTATCATCGGAATATAGGGAAGTGACGGTGGAATAAGCGCAGACGGCTCCATCACATGAGCCATTTGCTCTGCCCGCTCTTCCACCGGCATCCGCGCCGACGTCTTTGAGCGCGGCTATGGTGATGAGGTTCGCCGACCGTCCGATGTCGACCGGAATAGACCAACACAACAATCTGGAGGTGAGGGATATGGTTTCAGGATCGCTGGTGAAGACGGCAATAACCAGATGGTTTGAGCCTGTTCCAAAACTCGGTTAGTTTTGGAACAGGCTTTTGGAGAAAATTGCTAATTCTTTATGGGTTTAGCATTTGCGGCTTATCCAATTTTCTCCAGGGGTAAGAAGCTGTTCCAAAACTGAAGTTTTGGAACAGCCTAGGTTTATAAAAAAATATTCGGCAATGAAATACCCCGCCGTCGCTTCTCTCGTATCTACGCGCCGAATTTTCTCATAATCGCCCGCGCTGCGGCTTTTCCGTCCGCAATGGCGCGAACCACAAGGCTCGCGCCGGAACGGGCGTCTCCGGCAGCCCAGACTTTGGGATTCGATGTGTGAAAGCTCCCCTGGGTGCGGATGTTGCCGCGCTCGTCAAACTCAAGGTTGAGGTCTTGAGCGACGCCTTCCTGTACCACATGGGTGAAGCCCATTGCCAAAAGCACGAGATCCGCGCCGATTTCAAATTCGGAATTGGGAATTTCGCTCATCGTCCATGCGCCGTCTTTCAGCGTCCAATCAACACGGCGCGCCTTAACCGCGTCAACTGTTGGCGGCGCTCCCACGCCCTTTTTGCCGGTGAACGACATGGTGTTGATTGACCACAGACGCTCGCCGCCCTCTTGATGGGAACTGGACGTTTTAAGCACTTTCGGCCAAAGTGGCCACGGCTCTTCAGGCGGACGGTGTTCAGGCGGTTTGGGCAGCACCTCGATCTGGGTGACCTTCACCGCGCCCTGGCGGTTGCTGGTTCCCACGCAGTCAGACCCGGTGTCGCCGCCGCCAATGACCACAACCCGTTTGCCGTACGCGGAAATGGGTTGCATGGTGTGTTTTTCTCCGGCTATTGTTCTGTTTTGCAGGGAAAGAAAGTCAAGCGCCTGCACAATGCCCGCGCACTCACGCCCCGGCACGGCAATGTCCCGCGCTTCGCGCGCGCCGGTGGTGAGGAGTACAAGGTCGAATTCACGCTCAAGGTCTTTCGCGCTGACCACAGAGGCATCCGCGCCGTCAGCGCCGAATCCGAAACGCCCGGACCCGATGCGGGTGTTTGTTTTGAAGACAACGCCCTCTTCTTCCATTATAGCGATACGCCTGTCAATAAAACTTTTATCGAGTTTGAAGTCCGGAATGCCGTAGCGCAGATACCCGCCCGCCTTGCGATCCGCTTCATACACGGTCACCGAGAAGCCGGCGCGGTTCAGGAAATACGCGGCGGAAAGCCCGGCAGGCCCTGCGCCAGCCACGGCGACATTTTTTCCGTTCCGTGTTTTTGGAGGGCGCGGCTTGACATAGCCTCTTTCAAACGCCTCTTCTATGATGGAACATTCATTCTGCCTGATGGTGACCGGCTCGTCATTGGAGCCGAGTACGCAGGCGGCCTCGCAAAGCGCGGGACACACGCGCCCGGTGAACTCTGGAAACGGATTTTCATGTTCAAGCGCAACCCACGCGCCATACCAATCGCCCCTGAAAAGCCTGTCCTGCCATTCAGGGCAGACATTGGACGCCGGACACGCCCAATGGCAGAATGGCACGCCGCAGTCCATGCACCGGCTCGCTTGGGCGCGGCGCTCCTTTTCAGTCAATTGAAGCTCCACTTCACTATAATCATTTATGCGTTCTTCAACGGGTCTGTAGCCGGCGGTCTTGCGCGGCACTTTCAGAAACCCTTTCGGATCACCCATACTGTTCCTCTTTTATGATGGTTTTAGTCATTGACGACACTTATTTTGAAACAATATCCGGTTTTTGTATAAAGATCAAGGTACACGAACAAGCGCGAACTTGTTGTTAGGCGCCGCCGCTGGAAACTTTCGGGTTCGCGCTGAGTGTGGTTTTTCGCTTGACATCCTATCCGATCTCATGGTATCGTATAGAATCATTGCTTTTGCAGGATAAAAATAAGCCCTTTATTTGAGGGCGAGGTCTCTATAAAAAGGAGTTATTATGTCTGGAAATATGAAATTATTTTCTGATACGGAGAATATGCACAACCGTGTGAGGCATGCTTACGAAAAAATCAAATGGTTTGTTCCGGAAGATGTCCGACATGGCCGTCTTCTGGATATAGGTTGTGGTACCGGGAATGGCGTTATAGCGGCGTTACAGCATGGCGCAACGTTTGCGGTTGGCGTAGATCGAAATTTCGCTGAGTTCGGACATGAGTATGACGTGCGCGAATTCTCCGATCTTTGTATTGCATTTGGGGTGGAGCCGAAAAAAGCGCTATTGCTTGAGGCCAACATATTCGAATCCCGCTTTGCGCCGCAATCGTTCGATTATGCGATTATGCTTGACTCGATGGAACATGTTCCATCGCCCGAACGGTTTATAAAATACGCATACGAATGCCTCGTGGGGGGGGGGGGGGGGATTTTTAATTTTTACTTGTCCTTTGTATTATAGCCCAGTAGGCCATCATCTATTCCGGTGGTTTCCTGCGGATACCGATCCTTGGGCTCATCTTCGGCTTGGTTTTGAAGAGCGGTGTCACAACGCAGGTATTGATTCGTGGTCGATGGATAAATTTCGTGAACTAAATAAGGTGACATGCGGGGAAGTTATATCCATGGTTACTTCGGTAGGATTTATTATTGAACAAGTACACCATGGTAAACCTACGGAGGAAAGTATGGCTTTATATGATCACTTCCGTAGTTCATTCGATCCGGCCATAATATTTGACGAACAGTGGTTGTTTGAAGACTGGGTGTCGATTCTGGCACGAAAACCTTAACTGCGGTTGTTGTCCCCGGCACAAAACCGGAGGACTTCGTTTATGAGCCGCTCAAGGTGTCATCTCCCACTTTACATCAGGTTGTGTTGATCCATCCGTGCGTTCTTTTTCTCTTGCTCTCCGAATATAACGCTGAATCATCCTCTCGCCCAAAAATGTTATCCAACAAAATTCCTTTTTCGCTTCTAATGTACTCGCACTATGTAGATCGAAACCACAAGCTTAGGCGGTATCTCTAGCATACGAACGTGATCTAACATCAAATGCGACTTCTGGACACTGTTAGCAAAGGAGAATATTAAGAAACGCGATAAATATAAAGCCTAAAAAGTTTATATCCGATTTCTTATAACGTACAGCTAATCTAAATCGGCGATTCTCTCTCAGCTTCCCAAATATCCGTTCTATAAGCCCCCATTTCTTATGCTTCTCCTTGTCATAAACTGTCTCTTCTTTTCCATTCTTTTCACCGCTTGTTCCCGCCCGGTTCCTCCCTTTGGATTGCCGCCTTCTTTTTGTCCGCCCCCATGCCGGTGGACTTTCATCGTCCTACTGTCGATTATCACCTCAATTAAAGAATCCCCGCCATGAATGGCGGGGAATTGAAGATTTCTCCTTGAAGTCTTTGCATATGCGGGGGAACAAATCCCCCGCGCCCCCAGTTTTACGCCCTAAAGGGCGGGGAATTAAACCCGATAGCGATTAAGCCCTAACTCCGCTTAAAATAGGTAGTCTATATTCAATTTCTCAAAGAGCTTTCGGAGCTTTGCAGTAGTTTCGCTTAGATGCCATTCGCCGCGTATTTTTACCTTGTAAACTGATTTTG